>DASVBA010000418.1:0-2832 GCA_036376095.1 Chryseolinea sp. | reverse complement strand
GACAATATCGTCAGTGCCATAGTTCGAATAGAAGACAGTAAGTATCGCCCGGACAACGAACGTCTCACATTCGTGGGAACACCAAACATTACTGGGGTCTTTAATGAGAACTCCGGTGTGTTGACGTTAACCGGAAGTGCTCCAGCTGCAGAATATGTTGAAGTAATTAAGTCTGTAAAATACAACTATATAGACACAAGGGAATTATTGCTCGACACTCGTAGCATAGACGTCACTATTAGTGATGGATTGCTAACTAGCAATATCGAATCTCGCCTGGTCGAGCTGATCTACACCTTCAGCGATCTGGATATCCCCAACGCATTCACCCCTAATGGTGATACGTCAAACGAAACCTGGAGAATAACATCTGCGAATGGAACGGCTCAGTATGACGAGGCTGAAGTAAAGGTCTATAATAAGCGCGGCCTCCTTCTCTTCGAGACACGAGGATTCGAAAGGCAATGGGACGGTGTTTGGAATGGTGAAGTTCTCCCTTCAGACACTTACTTCTACACGATAGAATTGAACTATAACAAGGTGAGGTACAAGGGAACGGTAACAATTCTGAGATAGCGATGAAAAGACTTCTACAAATAGCAATTGTTATGTGTGTGGCCGCCGCTCCATCGGCTGCGCAGTACATACCGAACAGCAATCAGGCGTTTCAGTTTATGCCGGTGATCAACCCTGCATTCAGCGGACTTGAAGGTTTTCGTGATTTGAAATTAAGTTACCGTTATCAGTGGGCCGGATACGGCAACAATGCACCTAAATTTGTAAACCTGGCCTATAATTTTCGTGTAAAGGAGCCTCTCGATCTGACATTACATGCAATAAGAACAAGCAACGCACCAGCGCGGAGGAAAGACGATATCCCGGCCATGAAGAAAGCCACCCACGGGCTGGGTGCCAATCTTTTTAACGAGCGGATCGGACCGATCGACAGAACCGGCGGAGGCATCAATTATGCATTTCACTACCCGGTTTCAAACGCCGTGAAGATATCTGCAGGCGTAAGCGCGCAGATTGATAATACGAAGATTGACCTCGATAAGTTATACTTTGGTAGCGGACCAGATGGCACCGAGCTCGATGATCCCTTCTATGACCGGCTCGTAGCCAATGGATCAAACCACACAGAATTAAATGTCCGCGCAGGTGTGCTGGTATATTCAGAGAAGTTTTATGCCGGCCTGACCTATTACCCAATTGTGAATTCTTCACTAAAGACATCCGAGGTCACAGTTGGCGATCCATTCTATAAGGGATCTTTCCAGGTAGGTGCTGCTTTTCCGGTAACTCCCACAATAGAAATCAAGCCAAGTGTGCTCGGTTTTTGGCAGCTAACGAACAAATTTTCGATTGATTACAACGTAAAAATGTATATAGAACAGAAACTCTGGTTTGGTGTGACTTATAGAGATATACAAAGCTTTGTCGGAATCCTTGGATTCAATCTTAACGAATTGCTTGGTGCATCCTACTCATATGAGATCTCTTCCAATGGAATGCAGCAATTTAATGATGGCAGCCATGAACTGGTTCTTTCTGTTCGCTTGAACAACTTCAAACGCTTGAGTCCTCAGACATGGTAAGATACGTTTTGGTCTTTTTTATTGTCATCGTTGGCCCCGCTGTTTCCCTTGCACAGGAGTGGGACTTTGGGTTAGTTGAAAAACTTTCTTCTAACGTAAATACCGACTGCGACGAAGTATTACCTCTCTTGTCCCCCGATGGGCAATGGTTGTATTTCACCCGAGCCATGTGTGAAACAAACCAGGGAGGGAGGTTCACCGGTAGTGATATCTGGATAAGCCGATTCGATGCGACGATAGTCGATTGGGGAAGGTCAAACAATAGTGATGTTTTAAACGACCGCTCGAATAGCGCTGCAATTGGCGTGGGTGAACGGGGTGATATTCTTTACATGTTAAAAACCACATCAACTAAACGGCCACAGGGAATATATGCTTCAAATAAATCCGGAGAATCATGGACAAAGCCACGGTTGCTTCCGGTAGAAGGTTTGGAGCCTGACGAATATCTTGGTGCCTATGTGTCGCCAGATCAAACGATAATGATTATTTCCATGAATGGTCCTGATAGCAGAGGAAGGGAAGATCTTTATATCAGTCTGAAGAATGAGAGGGGTGAGTGGACAAAGCCAAAAAACATGGGTGCAACAATTAACTCAAGTGGATTTGAGATGTCTCCGTTCCTTTCGACGAACAAAAGACGACTTTATTTCGCCAGCAGTGGACATCCCGGGCTTGGAAATGGTGACATATTTTACAGTGACAGACTTTATGATTCATGGGAAATATGGTCGGCTCCGAAGAATTTGGGAGACCAGGTTAACTCAAAGTCTTTCGATGCGTACTTTGCTATTTACGGCGATAGTGTCGGATACTTTGCCAGCAACAGGGCAAAGCAGATGGATATCTACAAAGTTTCTGTCAGGGAAAAAAAGTCCATTTATGATGAAGACCGTCGCAACTACCTGACTGATGAAGAGATCCAGAAAATGACGGGCAGCATTCTTCAGCCATTACTCTATTTTGATGTTGGCGAAAGCGAGCTGAACGACTATCAAAAGCAAAACCTGATAAAAATCAGGAACAGTTTACAAGCTCAGAAAGATGTCAAGTTTAACATCATTGCGCTGAAACCCGGCGACGGAAATCTGGCTACATACCAGACTCGCCTTTTGAATATTCTCGACTACCTAAAAGAGGCTGGTATCGAGGGAAATAGAATAATTTTTGGAGTTGAGCAATCAGGCGGTGTCTCGCAGAACAAGGAAATGGTTAGGATTAGATTTTATAGGTA
>DASVBA010000396.1:0-7479 GCA_036376095.1 Chryseolinea sp. | reverse complement strand
TCTCCTACGGACACGCAAGAGCTCATCAACATTGCGAAGGATGTGGGATCGAATACGAGAAGCCTTACTGATGACCTAAAATTGATAACTGCAAGGATAAATAAGGGTGATGGGATCGTGGGGGAACTTCTGAATGATGGACCGCTTTCCAATGATCTTCGTCTAGCGATATCCTCTCTTCGTTCAGCTGGTGAAAATACAAATCAGGCAACGGAGAGGCTTAGACTCATGTTTGATGAAATTAACAAAGGTGACGGTTTGATGGCCAAGCTTATCAGCGATTCAAGCTATGCAGAAACTTTCGAACAGGCACTTGCCAACGTGGCCGAGGCTGGAAAAAACTCAAAAGACATGACGGAAGATCTCAAAGAAGTGATTTCCAAGCTGAACACGAAGAATAATGCGATCAGTGTTTTGCTTTCCGATACAACATTTGCAAATAAGCTTAGAGAAACTCTTGAAAATGCTGAATCAGCTTCAATTAAGCTCGACGAAAATATGGAAGCGATGCAGCACAATTTTCTGCTGCGCGGATATTTTAAGAAACAAAAAAAGAATGAAGATAACGCTAACGCCAACAATTAGCGCGACTTGAATCAGCCACCAAGGATCCTTAATTCCCTTATCTTCGAGGTGTCCGGCGCATTTGCCTTCATGATCTTTAATTTCCTTTTGTACAGGACTTCGAGAAATGTCTCGTTAGGGGGCTTTACCGATGTGTCGGCTTGAATGAGTGAATCACGTTTATAGACAGTATGCTTGATCTGTTCCCACAGGTCGTTGCTTAATTCGTAGAGATCGCAATCCAATTCTAGCTGAAGATCGGCGGGCAAAGGTTTGAATTTTGCCTGCGAGATCTTTTTAAATGTGGTGTCCTGATTAACGCGCTTTAGGAAGTAGGCAACCATTGGCAGTGCAGTGCTTGACCCCTGGCCAAGTTCAGTATATCGAAAACGGATTCGTGGATCGTCTGCTCCAACCCACGATCCCATTACAAGATTTGGTGTCATCGCGATAAACCAACCGTCAGCATTGGCTTGCGTAGTACCTGTTTTCCCTGCCACATCGTTGTACACTCCATACCTCCACCGCAGCCGTGATGCAGTGCCTTCGTGAACGACGGTTTGCATCATTCGGGTGACAAGCTGGGCTGTTTCTTGTGAAAACGCTCTCTTACCTGACTCTTTTGATTTGAAGTTGTCGTAAACTTTTCCATCAAGATCATGGATCGATTCAATGTAATACGGATAAACGGTTACACCTTCATTGGCAATGCATGCATAGGCTCCGGTCATCTCCATAAGAGAAATCGATGAAGATCCCAAAGCAATCGACGGTACCTCAGGCATCTCACTGGTGATCCCCATCTTGCGGGCAAGCGCTATTGTATTCAGGACGCCGGCTTCCTGTATAAGCTTCACAGAAACTGTGTTGACGGAGTAGGCCAACGCTCCGCGCATCGTGTATTCGACCTGATAATCGTTTTGAGTATTTCGTGGCGTCCATTTTACACCTTCTTTGTCAATATAGGTTTCACGTTGAGCGGAGATCAGGTTACAGGGTAATATCCCTCTTTCAATGGCCATCGCATAAACAATGGGTTTAAAGGTCGAACCCACTTGTCGTTTGGTTGTAGCTTTGACGTGATCGTATTGGAAGAAATCGTGTTCTATTCCCCCTACCCACGACCGGACTTTTCCCGTACTCGGTTCAATGGCAAGAAACCCGGCATTGAGATATTGAAGGTGATGTTTAATGGAGTCTATCGGACTGATCTTAGCGTCTTCTTCACCTTGCCAGGTAAACACTCTCATAGGTATCGGTTTGCTGAGCTCTTCTAGTATCTCTTTTTCCGAAAGCCCCTGGAGACTCAGTTTCTTATATCGTGATGAGCGCCTGATCGCTTCGTCGACGACATGTTCTTTTCCCTTCCACGGTTTTTCTTTGCCCCAATGGTCAAAAAACATCTTCTGAACATCCGTCATCTGTTGGGTGACTGCGGTTTCCGCATACTGCTGAAGTTTTGAATCCAGGGTTGTGTATATCCTCAGCCCGTCTGTGTAAAGATTATACGGCGTTCCATCGCGTTTCTTGTTGTTCTTGCACCACGTCAGAAGTTCGGACTTAAGATACTCTCTGAAGTAGGGGGCCAGTCCAAGGTGATGGGATGTTTTACTGATCTCCAGGTTGATAGGCTTTACCAACAACGTATCTGCAGCCTCTTTCGTGATGAACTTATACTTCACCATCTGGCTTAACACCACATTGCGCCGATAGAAAGCGCGGTCGGGATATACGCGCGGGTTATAGTAAGTGGTTGCTTTCAGCATGCCCACAAGTATGGCAGCCTGATCGATTGCAAGAGAATCGGCACTGGTCGAGAAGAATCGTTGTGATGCCGCTTCGATGCCAAAAGTATTATCAGCAAATGGTATAGTATTAAGGTATAATGTAATGATCTCTTTTTTAGTATAAATGAATTCAAGGCGACGGGCGGTTATGACCTCGCGCAATTTGTTGATCAGCATGGACAATACCCAGTAACGTTTTCGTGGATATAAATTCTTAGCGAGCTGTTGCGAAATTGTGCTACCGCCTCCGGAGGACTCATCCTGTTGAAGGATTGATTTTACCAGGACTCGTCCCAGACTGATGTAATCAACGCCTTCATGTTGATAAAAGCGGATGTCCTCGGTCGCCAGCAAGGCGTCGAAAACAACGGGCGCGATACTTTCATACCTCACTTCCGTTCTATCCTGCGTGTAGTAACGGCCCAGCAAAACGCTATCTGCACTAAAGACCTCTGAGGCGACCTGATTTTTGATGTTACGTAGTTTCCGATTGCTGGGGGTTTCTATTAAGACAACAGTGAGCAGGAGCAGAAAGAAAAATACTGGCGGCCCCAGGATCAACGTCCATCTGCGTGCTTTCGGATGATCCTTATAATAAAGGTGGATGCGATCGTATCGGGACCTGATGGCGCGTAAAACGGGCCGGGTTTTTCTGAGCGCCAGAAGATAAAAGTAACGAAGCTTTCGCCTAAAGTCCTGCGTGAATAATTGCATAACCAATACACCACTTACCGAGGTCGGAAGATAACAACCATGACTTTAGGGTGCAAGGAATTTCAGCCAGTGGATCAAATGATTAGAGTTAAAAAAATGGCTCTAAATCATCTGTGAGGCCTATTTTAAAATTGCCTCAAACAATGCTGGGATTCCATATACAAAAACCTGTAATTTACAGGATTAACCCTATCGTCCGGTGACTAAACAGGCAATCATCACACCACTTTTAGAAGTTGATTTCGAAAAGGTTCGACAGAAGACAGTCAAAAAGTTCATAGCAACTTTCGGTTTGAGCGGTCCAACAGGTTTTACCGAGATGAGGCCAGAATGCTATAATCCGTCAATGGAGAGTAGTTACCATGTACACACAAAAACATTCCTTATCCGAAGCAATATTGATTGCGTTTGGAACGCATATAAAACAATTCATCCAAAAGAAGCATGGAATGGTGCGATGGTAAGTTTCGGGCTTCAGTATTCGCGAATGAAGAATTGTATCAATTACCTCAACGATGACTATTCCGGCATGGAAAAAGGGCAGATCATCATATTGAATCTACGTTTACTCTGGGGAGGACTCAATATAGCAGTCGCGCACGAGGTCTCCGAGGTAAACGAACATAACAGGATGATAAAGCTGTGTTATATGCGTGGCGGAGCGTCCGAGGGATCACAGATTATAACGATGCGGGAAACGAAGGAAGGTTTTACAGATGTATTGCATAAGACGTTCTACAAAAGTAAATCTCATTTCCGTGATACCCGGCTGTATCCTATGCTTCATACCAAGGCAATATCCGAGTTTCACCTCAACGTTAAGAAAAAAGCCGAAGGAACAAAGTCTAACCCTGCTTAGACACCTGCCAATCTGCTGATGGCTTTCTCAGCGCGAGTGTACGCAAGTTTCTTTTTATAATCGAACCATTTTTCTTCATTCAGTTTACGCATCACGTTGTCCGTTGTGCGTTGTACCGTAAGATTCCACAATCCACCGAACTTAAGGGGCAAACTGTGGGCTATAGTCCTCACTGAAAGAGCGAAGCCGCCATCAAGATATTCGATATGATGCCAGTATCCGCTTGGCATAAACAGCGTGTCGCCATGAACAAGGGTTACGCTCATGCCTTTAACATACTTAAGGCCTGGATATGCTTCGTAATCCGGATGGTCCACATCTACCGTCGAATGCACATTGAAGGGTAACCTGTAGAGCAAGGTCGATTGATCAGGCGAAAAAAGGAAAACCCGCTTTCGTCCGTGAAACTGAGTGAGGAAAACATTGCTCATGTCGATGTCCTGATGCATCCGCACAATTGACTTCGGCGGTCCAAAGAACATGAATGGTATCTTAATATATCCTTTGGCGATATCTGGATACCCGAAGTCCTTGAGTAACTCTGGCTTGTGCTTAAATACGGGAAAAAGGAACAACCGGAGGTCGGTAGGTTCTTTCTCGATCAGGTTCAGGTAATCGTCGAAGCGCATTACAGCGTTCGGTACCTGCAAGGTCTTTGATATGTCCTCCTTCCTGTTGCCGAATAATCCCACTTCGATACTTCCCATGGTTTGTTTGAAATAATCCATGGTCCACTTGTCGTAAGCGGGATATTGTTTCCACAGTCCCCGCAGCACGACCGGCTTCTGGGGTTTATAATATTCGTTGTAAAATTCTTCCCTGGTGATCTTGGTACCGTCTACTACCGGCACCGGTGTCGCAACATCTAACGCCATATTCAGAATGCTTATTCCCGTACAAAAATACTGTGATTATTGTAAAATTCCTCGCCAGTATTTTATGTTTTTGGCTCAATTTCCACGTTTTAGGCCTTTTTGAAGCCAGCATAAGATTTACAGTAATTAAGCACCAGGCTGTAGCCTGAAATAAGATCCATACCGACCGATGCATAGTTGTGCCAGGGCGAATAAATAATTCCAGCGGACACGTCATCGATTTCAAGTTGCTCCAGGAAGAGTCTTTGGGCAACGATGTTTGTTCCTTTAATGTTGCCATTCAGTCCGCGGCCAAGGATACTACCAGACGCTCCAATAGTGGCGTGGAATCTGCTCAAGTCGGTGGTCTTTAAAAGTAGGCCAAGACACGAACCAGTATCGATCATAAGATCAAAGGCGACCCTTTTGTTATCAATAAGCAGGCATGAGTTTATGATCGGCCTTCCGTCCTCCACTCTAATAGAGATCTTTTCGTAGTCAGGGGAGATTTCGGCCTCGATTGCCGGACGGAATGTGATCAGTTGCTGCGCACAGTTTAATTCCACCTCAAACTTGATGAAGATATCATAGCCGATGATACCGTCGATCCTGTGATGCGTTGCGAAGAGCTTTTGATCCGGTATGATCACTACAGGTATCTTTTGCCCTATGACGGCATCAATCGCAACTTTATTGTTCAAGGCAAGATTGCCTGTTATAGGATTGCCGGACCCCAAACCAGACAACTGGACTTTTTTGTTCACGTGGAGATCGAAGAACTTATTAAACCTTTCGCCGAACAATACCAGATTCCTGCAACCTGTATCAAGGATCAGGTTTACTTTGATAGTGTCGTTAATGGTGACGGGTAGAATGATAAGATTCTTCAGGTCTCTGTACTTGAGAGTGACTTCGTGAAGGGAATCTGGCATTGAAAAACCGGCGCGGGTGGCTGTTGCAAGCGATTCGTCCGGACTATACACAAACAGAATGGCGGAAAGAAAGAGTTGAATAACATGGGCCTTCATGGTGGGTAGCATTAACAAGAAAAGCTACCTCTCTGCTTAATTGCGCGAAACACGCTAAAAGGCTGATTTTTTTAACTCGTGAAAAACTCGCTCAAGGTATCAGATGGTCCGGGTTACAACGTAGATCGGTAAATGAGTCGGTAATTATTGTGGAAGATGTTCCCCTTAATCGCGTGATTTAAATACTTAATGGCAAAAAAAATAGTGCAAACTTTTTCAAGTCGCACTATTTTGTTTCGGAAACGAACGTTATGTGTTCGCTATTTTTTTATCGTTTCACCTTTGGTCTTCTCGGCAAGCCTGACCGCCTCATAAGCGTTCACCAGCCCTCCGGTTGCACTTAATTGTGAAAAAGGAACTTCGTCAGCGGAGCCTGGTTTTGTGACCTTGAGGCCATCGAATTTCCTGGTGGATTCCGTAAGAATGCTTTTAACCTGATCTGCAGTCAAGTCAGGAAAGTACGACATGATAAGTGCGGCCACCCCTGCCGTCGCCGGGCACGCCATACTTGTTCCCTGGAGATCTTCATAATTATTGTTTGGAACAGTTGAATATATCTGCACGCCGGGTGCAAATAAATCGACCGACTTCTTCCCATAATTAGAAAACGAACCCACAAAATTTCCGTCAGCACCCCATGACGATGCCCCTATTTCTAACCACGTTTTTGACTCAACTCCATTCTTCAACACCTTGGTTGGATAATTTGATTCTTTATCCAGATCGTCACCGTCGTTACCCGCGGCATGGATGATCAGGACCCCTTTCGATTCGGCGTACTTCACAGCTTTGTCAACTACTTCTTTATGTGGCGAAAATGATTTGCCAAAACTCATGTTGATGATTTGTGCGCCGTTGTCTACCGCATAAAGGATAGCATTCGCAATGTCCTTATCTCTCTCATCGCCGTTAGGCACCGCTCTTACAGACATGATACGTACATTATCAGCAATACCTTTGATGCCGATTTCGTTCTTTCTGTTCGCTCCAATGATTCCGGCAACGTGCGTTCCGTGACGCGCATCGGGTCCTTCGACATCATTGTTGCCATAACCTTTCTCGTACAGGTTCTTCGGATCATCCCCTACAATACTTCTCGAATTGAACTCGAGATTGTAACCATACTCCACAGCCGTAGAATAGTGATCCACGCCACTCTTCAGTTGTTCCAAATATTCTCCGAGCTCATTGAGAAACTCCTTAATTGCAATATCGCCTTCTACATTCTCCATAACCTTTGACAAGGTCTCTTTTGCAAAGCGAACTGTATCATTTGTTGCTGCAACTTCCGATAGCGTGGATTTAAAAACCGGCTTGCCGCCGATGCTTTTGCTGATCACGCTGTCGCAAAAAGCTAGCGTACCATAAGCATTCGAATAGAGCTGATATTGCTGATCGTATTGTTCGTATTTATCCTTGTTAGCTTTGAAGTCGCGCTCATATTTGGCTTTGACCTCTTTCCAGAGCGTATATTCTGCCCTGTTCTTCTTGCTAACTTTTTTCTCATCCATATTTTCGTAGAGAGGCTTCAATCGGGCGTATTCGCGCGTTACTTCATAAGTGTCTTCATCAACGTTACCATTCTTCCCACCAATGAAGTTCCACCCGTGAATATCATCGACATAACCGTTCTTATCGTCATCTACGCCGTTTCCCGGAACTTCATCTTCATT
>DASVBA010000395.1:0-4462 GCA_036376095.1 Chryseolinea sp. | reverse complement strand
AAAACGCTCCTTGCTGAATTTACTGATTTTGGATTTGACGGCATGAAATGTGACAACCAGGGAAACCTATATGTCACACGTTACGGTAAAGGAGTGATTGCAGTGCTTGATCCAAAAGGAAAGTTGATCCGCGAAGTTGAGCTGAAGGGGAAAAGATGTAGTAACCTGGTTTTTGGTGGATTGAATGGTAAACTGGTCTTTGTAACGTTGCAGGACAGAAAAGGAATGGAGAAGTTCAGAAACGACATTCCCGGCAAAGGCTGGTAGGTTAAATGCATTTTACCGCAGAGGGAATGCTAATGCCTCAGCAGGACTCATTCGTGAGAAGCACAGGGAGCTCGTTTGCGTCAACTTGATAGTCCAACTAATGCGCGGAGGGCGCAGACAGTGGTTCTGATCGGTTGCAGTCGCGCAAGCTTGGTCATATTAGTGAGCACACTCCGCAAAAAAGAAAGTTCTGATATCTTAAGTCAAGCGAGGCGCGACCACGCCCCACATCGTCTGGGTTAAATGTATTTGTATTAGACTATAGACAACTGACGTCCGGCCTGGGTGAAAGCATTCAATCATTTCGGTCAAAATAAACCAAATGACACTAGCATTGTTCGATAAGTTCAAGACGTTTGACTACGCTTGAAGGAGCCAGTAGTGTTCCTGGAGTAAGTACCGCATTCGCGCCAATCTTCGTCCCGTCCCCGACGATTGCACCAAATTTTGTCACCGGCAACGGAGTTTTCTTGCCGTCGATCATCGCGTGAATGGTTTTATCCTCCCGTTCATTAAAATGATTAGCGATAATACTGCCTGCTTCCATATTAACTCCAGACCCGACCAATGAATCGCCAACAAAGTTAAAGTGCGCTAGTGCACTGTTTCTCATTATTATCGTTGATTTGACCTCGCAGCCTGGTCCGATTACCGTTTGTTCCCCGAGATAGACGCCACCCCTGATATAGGCGTGCGCTCCGATGAAGCATCCTTCGGAAACGATCACCGGCCCTTTGAACATCACATGGTCTTCAACCCGCGCCGACTTGTGAACTGCAGTCAGTCCGTTTATTGAAAATTCGTTTCCCAACACTTGAAGCCTCTTGATGAGAGTCTGCTCTATTAATGCCGGGATGCTCCATGGATCGATTGTCTGCAATTCCGGGAAGACGGAATTTAATTCTTGAATATAATCAGAGAGCACAAACATGTCAGCGTTCGTAAAATTCCAACGGTAGATTGTCAGGATCTGCAAAAAAGGTGAACCGTTTGCCCGTAAATTCATCCACTCGGATCGGCTCCGGAGAAATCCCGTTTTCAATCAGCCATGCCGTGGCTTTGCTAAGGTCATCGACTTCGAACGCAAGATGCCGGAGTCCGCACGCCTCCGGCCGGCTTACACGGGGAGGAGGGTTAGGGAAGGAGAAAAGCTCGATGCAATAATGGTCTCCCAATGCCAAATCAAGCTTGAAGGACTTTCGTTCAGCCCGATAGTTCTCTGCCATTACATTGAATCCCAATACCTTTGTATAGAATCGTTTGGAGGCCTCGTAGTCCGAACAAATAATTGCGACGTGATGAATAGCGTTCAATGAAAGCATGTTCCAAATTATATTATTTTCACTGAAAATATGGTGACCGCGCTCGTGATAGTAGGTATAATTCTCATGCTGATCGGAATAGCAGGATGTGTGCTTCCGTTGTTACCCGGGCCACCCTTGAGTTTCCTTGCCCTGCTCATTCAGCAACTAAATTCGCCTAACCCTTTCTCCACGAAGTTTCTACTGATATGGGCGGGTATAACGCTGGTTGTTACACTCCTTGATTATTTGATACCGGTGTATGGAACAAAAAAATTCGGAGGTAGTAAGTATGGGGTTTGGGGCTGCACTATCGGACTATTTGTGGGACTCTTCCTTGGCCCGTGGGGTATCATTATTGGGCCCTTCATCGGGGCGTTCATTGGTGAAATAATAGCAAACAACAATTCTTCCACGGCACTGAAATCTGCCTTCGGATCTTTTATCGGTTTTGTGCTGGGCACACTTTTGAAGCTTGTAGCATGTCTTGTTATGGGCTGGTATCTCGTTCAATATATATATACCCTCACCACCTCAACTATTGTATGACAATCGTCACTTTGTTGATCTTCTTCTCTTCGAGCTTACCTGTTCTCTCGCCGCCACCAGAGTTGTCCTTATCGTCTTTTCTGACAATAACAAAATAGGATATTGCTTTCAACTCCTTGAACCGTATGTAGCCTTTGTCATCTGTCACACCTTCGACGGCTACATTTTTCTCTGCAGTATAATCTTCTTCTTTTTCAAACAGTTGAACAGTGGCGCCTACGACAATATTACCAACTTCATCGCGAACCGTGACACCCAACGAGGTTTTTACAATCTGGAAAGCTGAACAAACAACCATCAATACAACAGGCAGTAGAAATAAATAAGACTTTTTCATATCAGTGGAAATTACATTACAAGTTGAAGTACCTATTTTTTGAAATCCCTTCAAAATTTGCCCTTGAAAATTTGCAGCGGTATTCGACAGACGGGAGCTTAGACAGTTGGTTAAAAAATAAGCGAGGATTGTAACCTCGCTTACTTCAGATTGATTTATGAAAAGGTGTTATCTAAGCAGAACTACACCGCCTCTTTGTTCCTGTATACCTTTTTCCGGGCGGTAAGAGCTCTTGTAGCGAACCACATAGGAATAAGTACCTGGCGGCGCTTGCTGGCTTGCATTGTTATTGTATCCTCCGTTCCATCGAAAATCACGTTGCGATGAGGTGTAAATCATTTCGCCCCATCGATTAAAGATGAATATCTGAAAGCCCTCATCGTCGATAAAGAACGTGAAGAGTTTAAAGCTTTGATTTACGTAATCGCCTCCTTGCCCCAACAGCGTACTGGTTGGCCGGAAAGCGTTAGGGCCAACGATTACAGGATCGCATTGAACCAGCACATCGGTCTTATCAGAGCTAGCACAGCCAAATGAATTGAGAAGATTTACGGAGAACAATCCGGGTTCATCGGCGATCAGGGTAGGGGTTGAAATTCCAAGCGAGATACCGTCTTTGAACCAGTCATAACTTTGGAAGTCTCCCGGGTTCAAGGTAACCTGGCGGGTATTGGGATCAGGATTAGCCGGATCAGGGCAGATGAACCTTTCATCGGTAAGCAGGCCGGGCGTAACAGGTGAAGCGATGATCTCAAGGTCCGCACTGGTTGAGCACGTTGCAGCGGTAACGGTTACCGTATATATACCATCGCGTTCATCCGTAAGAGTTGCTGTCGTCTGGCCGCTTATCACGGATCCATCGAGCGCCCACTGGAAACTTGCGGTCCGCGTTGGTGCTGCGGTTAATGTGAACGGTGATCCCACACACGCCAATGTAGACGTAAGGGTTACCCCCAGGAGCCCGTCAACCTGTATGGTCTTGGTTTGTGAGTCGCGTTGGCATCCCGTCACCGTGCTCACTAAACGAACGAAGTATTGTTCACCATCGTTGGCCGTTGTTGCCGTGATCTGCGGGCCAGCCAGTCCAAGGTCCAGCGTTCCATTGCGGAACCATCTGTACAGGTATGGTCCAGTTGAAGGTGTAGTGTTAATGGTAACCTGGTCGGCGCACGCATCAGATTGTGTGAAGTCCGGTACAAACGGGGCTTCGATCGTTACTGCTAAAGAGTCAGTGGTCGGACAGCTTGGCCCTGCGCCGTCATCCACTCTAACGCGGAGCAGCCATGTTCCCGGATTTACGTTAACCGTGGCATTGCTTGTCGGTGCATTCACGCTTCCTGTTTCTGAAATACTCCAATCGAATGAAGTCGCTCCGGCTGACACAACGGTGACATTCTGATTACAGATATCTGTAACATTAAATGCAATGGGTAGTGTAGCCGCCTGGTTAATCGTTATAGGAAGAGAGGAAGCAGTACATCCCGCCGCAGTAACTTCCACTATATAACTATTATTGTTACTTGCCAGTCCGGCCGCGTCAGTGCTAAAAGGTGACGAAGGTCTGTTCCCAGCTTCCGCCACAGCGGCAGTTGCATTATCAATAACGCGATAAGTTAATGCCCCCTGAGGCACGCTTGTTGTCACTGCAATACCAATCGGATCACAAGCGGCATTTGCCGCACCAGCCACTGTGAATGCATTGTCGTTTAAAGTCGCTGTTGTGATTGTAGCACACCCGGATACCTGATCTGCGACTGTGATCCCGTAAGTGCCGGCGTCCAGGCCAGTTGCCGCCGGAATTGGTCCTATCCCAAGGTTTATATCCGACACAGAGATCGAAGGTCCTGTGATAAAGTAAGAGAACAATGTATTTGCTGGACCGGTAATGCTAAGGTTGATCGTTCCATCATTGACAAGACAGCTTGTTGGGTTAGTTACAACAGGGTTTGTGATGACAGGAATGGGATTGATCGTGTATATGATAGAATCCTTAAAGAAACATGAGGTA
>DASVBA010000375.1:0-9063 GCA_036376095.1 Chryseolinea sp. | reverse complement strand
TCGCAGAATCTCCGTTCGTTCTTCCTTTGTGGGTCAAACAACAACCCAAGGTCTACGATCCGCTCCAAACCCTCCCACACCGGCGTGAACGTATGGATCGACAGATGCAGGACCTGGTGCTCTGTTGAATTCCGGATCAGTTGCTCGACGGTGGTCCGGTGGGGATGATAGTAGTTTTGTAACAGATGAGCTTTCTCAGTGTCCGTCAATCCTTGTGAATATTCAGAAAAGAGCGACCCACTATGTAGCGAACGGTTTGGTTCGACGAGCAACCGTGTTGTTTCGCAAATAAATAAAGGTGTAGATAAAACATTGGAAAGCACTGACGCTACTTCAACAGCGCCCGGGTCCCATCCCAGGTGGGATTGAAGAACGTCTTCCCTGCCGTGGAACAAGTGAGCGTAATCCAACGGCACAGTGTTTCCAGCATGCTCACAAGTGACTACGGGTCTTAGCTTCATACGTGGGTCAGTTCTGAACGAACATTCTGTTCTCAGCAAGGCAACCAGACAGCTTCTTATAGACAGAAATCACAGCGTCACGTGAATGGCCATGATCAAGCGAGCTCAAGATCCTGCTGGCAAGCGTTCCCTTTTCGAGGATTACATCCAGTTGTGTTTGCCACCGTTGAAGCGTACCATTGCTTTCTTTCAACATTGAATCGAGAATGTGACGCCAGAGCTGTCCTGCAGTTGCGGATTTATCAGGATAACCAAAGACATTCAGGTATTCCGTGTTGACGATCACGGCATCCTGCGCCTGCTCTGCCGTCAGATCCAGCAGGAGGGCAAGTACATCCGTTCTCCATTTGATCTGAGCTTCATGATCGATAAACTTACCCGCGGTCAGCGCTTTTATGACCTCAATAACAAAAGCCACAATGGCAAGGTCTGCTGCCGGGCATTCCTGAATATCCATGATCCTTATCTCAATTGAGCCGCGGTCAAACCTTGGGATTGCACCCCTTGAATTAACCCAAATAGGATTCAGTTCCTGCTCAGGATCAAAGGGAGCAATATCGTTTTTGATCTTATCGTAGATGGTGTTAAGATAGTTCCGCCTGGAAAACACGGCTTCAGGGATCACTCGCCCCGTAATTGAAGGAATACGTGACTGATTGGTCTTGTAATACTTCAGTCTTGTATCCAACATTCCGGTAACCTGTCCGTCGAGCAACGGGGAGCTGGCGCAAAGCGCGGGAAGTATTGGCAAGATTATTCGAACTGCGGCGTGAAGCTTGGCGAACTCTTCATCGTCGTAAAAAGGAAGATTGAGGTGAGTACTCTGCAAATTTGACCATCCGTGTCCCTTGCAATCGAAGATCTTATTATAGATCGCGTATACTTCATTGTTCTCATGAGGCCAAAGTTTCGTTTCTTTCATCGGATCCATGAACGGATGCGCGGCCCCTGGCATGAGCATGGCGTTCCATCGTTGCAAGATGGAATTAATGCGTTTTATATTCTCAACGAACGCAAGCTCAAGTGTCGAAAAGTTGCTTTCAGGTTTCGTCGACTTCAATTCGACAACGTGTAGTACAAGCTCATTCGACCATGTAACAACACCGTTCTCCACATCGCTTCCGTATTCGCCCAGCACATGTTTCAGCAGCTCATCAGTAATCGGCTTGATCTCGAGCGTATCCTTGTCGACAAGCATATATTCCAGCTCGACCCCATAGCCCTGAAACAAATGAATACGCATCGGCTGATTCATCATTTATCTGCTTTGATCTTGTTCAAAAATACATCCATTATCGTTGCATACAATTTATCCTTAAGGATCTTATCTTCCATTCCTGAATCGATGTTCGGGTTGTCATTGATCTCGATGACATAAAATTTCCCCTCGACTTCTTTCATGTCCACGCCGTACAAACTCTTTCCTATCAATGCTGTCGCCTTCAAAGCTGTTCTGATAAGACCTGACGGCGCCTGATCTACCGCTATCGGTTCCACTTTTCCCTCCTGATCCTGTTTCTCGGAGTTCCAATTCACGATCTGCCAATGCTCGGACGCCATATAATATTTGCAGACATATAAAGGTTTGCCGTCAATAATTCCTACACGCCAGTCAAAGGTGGTTGGCAGGAATTCCTGGGCGAT
The DNA here is from genome assembly GCA_036376095.1 of Chryseolinea sp. Taxonomy (GTDB): domain Bacteria; phylum Bacteroidota; class Bacteroidia; order Cytophagales; family Cyclobacteriaceae; genus Chryseolinea. The sequence continues at coordinate 6,958 of DASVBA010000375.1, read as the reverse complement.
AAGCAATTCCGACTTCTGAAACATTGTGTTACAGACTTGTTTGTATTCTTCAGCGTTTTTTATCTTGAAAACACCCTTGCTAAAAGCACCATCCGGTTGTTTGAGAATAAATGGATACGGTAGTTTCTCCGGAAGACTCTTTTGATTCTCTTTACCTACGACGTATGATTTGGGCGTTAGTATTTTGTTTGCTGTTAACAATTCGTTCAGGTATACTTTGTTTGTACACTTTAAGATGGATTCCGGGTCGTCGATAACTGACAGCCCGAGTGATTGCGCTTTTTTTGCAAACCTGAAGGTATGGTGGTTCACAAACGTCGTTTCGCGAATGAACAACGCATCATACTGAATAAGCTCTTCAAAATCATCTTTCGTGATCAATTCGACGTTGAAGCCCGCCTGATCGCCGGCCTTGATAAATTTTTGAATCGCCTTCTCATCCGAGGGAGGATTTGCGTCGGTGGGATCCACAAGGATGGCAAGATCATACTTCTTCTTGTCGGGGCGCACGTCCCGTTTTCGTCGCAAGTAACGTTCCGCAGCCATTCGTAATAATGGCTTGTCCTCGTCCGGAACTTCTCCTAAACTTATCGGCTTAATGCTCTGCAGCACCCACTTACTTCTTTTGGTAAATGTTGCCATAAGGCATGGCGCCTGAATGTATTGAAACAGTTGTTTCGCCAGCGGGTGAAGATCCTCTTCCTGCGTGATCCCAAAATAGATATCAAACTCTACCTTGTCCGTTGTAATGCCTTTAAATGATGATTGGATCAGATCGTCGAAGTCTTGTGAGTCTTCGCGAAGAATAGATGGAAATCTCAAATCCTGTATAGTTGTGACGCCGGGAAGAACTTTGTGTTTTCGGGCTTCTGCCAGCAGGGAAACATAGTACCCCATGCTTTGATACTGATACGACTTGCACAGGTTTATTACCTTAAGTCCCTTGCTATCCTTATAATCGTCTCCGGAAATATATGCCGATGGCGTGATCACCTCGGCGTCTTCCAGATCGATCTTCCAGTTATCAGGGTTTTCTACTATGATAAGTTTAGGCATGAGGTTTTTTCTCTTTCGGCTCTATCACCAGCAAATTCGCATCATATGTTACAATACCAAGCATGATACTGTTGATCAGTCTCGCGAAACTGACACTGTAAACCTGGCCCTTACCCAGTGGGTTGGGTTCCATGGGATCGGCTAAATAAACACAATTCTTGCTTTCGTCATATCCCGTGATCACGACGAAATGACCGGACGGTTCCCCCTTAATGCTATCATAGGTATCAAGTTGGGGGATCTCGCGAGGGGTGCCATACAGATACGTAGCGCTCAATCCAGTTAGTATAGGTACAGAACGATTCAAGTAATCCTTTATAAGGCTCTCATCCAATTCGGAGTTTCTCAATTCTCCGCCGGCCTCTAGAAACTTAATGTACGCTGCAGATGCTGCCTGAAGCTTTCTTCTTTTATGTTTGAATTTCATTTGAGCCCGGAGATGCCGTTTCATCTTTTTTGATGAATCCTTAAACCATGTCGGATCGAAAACATTGAGATTATAGGTATATATATGAGCGGAATAACCACGCTTTAGGGCATGATGTCCCAACATAACGGCTAAGGTTCCTCCGAATTTCAGTTTCTTCACTTCGCTGATGACATCAACGAGCGGCATTGAATCGCCGTAGTAATTGTACAGAGCATGTAAACACGTTGGTCCACACGTCACTTCATCAGGCTGAGCTTGTATGTCAAAACCCAAGACAAGTTCTTTCTTCATAGCAATGTGGATCAGTAAAGGTTAAGCAGCTTTGTTAACAACAGGTCAATAATTTCCACTAAAATCAAAACGATAATTATTATTTCCAAAATGCTGCTTTCACGCTGGTTTATAATTTCCCGGAAAACGGACAAATTATCCTCGATGATGCGCAATGTATATTCAATTTCGCTGAATCTTACCTTAAGGTCAAAGTGTTTACTCAATCCCTGGTTGAGCTTGTCCAGGTACTCATCGTCCCACACCAGATCAGGTGCATCAAAAATGTATATGTTCTCAGCGATGTCATTCTGCGTGTTGAGGGCCCTTCCTATGAACCGCATCATATTCTTGCGGCTGATCTTTAGCTTACCCGTTGCTTCCAGCTGATTGGCAAAAGCCTTTACCTCGGTCAGCAAAGTTTCAGTGACGTCGTGATAATGATCCAGAGCAACAGACTGCGCAAGATTAAACATCGTGATGCGTATCACCTTATCGTCACACTTGTCGACAACCAGTTTAGCAAAATCAAAGACGATCTGTTTTCCTTCCTGGGTCTCGATGATGAGATCATCGCGCAACCAGGCGTTCAGTGTGTTACGTTGATAATCTTTTATCGCTTTTATCGACCACTTCATTTCGTCCTCTGTATAACCAGCCATGACGATGACTCCAAAGTTGAAGTAGTATTGAAATTTTGCTTCAGAAAAACGGTAAAAAAGTTCCGACGACGTATCGGCTAACGGTTTGATATCCAGGAATGTTTTGATCCCTTTTATGTCCAGTTGGTTGGCCACCAGGAATGCGGAAAGTTTTACCGTTTGGGGCATTTATTAAAGATATGAATTTAATTTAACGGAGAGATCATTTCCCTTTGAAGGAAATTGAAGAAATTGTCGCGTTATTTATCTCAGGTGTCGCCTGCACGGCATACGTTAGTTTCAAAAAATTCGCATGAAAAATCTCATCACTATTCAACTTATTTTTTTCGTCACAGTGAGCGCGTTAGCGTGGGGACCCACGGGCCATCGTGCCACCGGACTGGTAGCTGAAAAGTACCTCACCAAAAAAGCCCGCAAAGAATTACAACGTGTCCTTGGGGGTCAATCCCTGGCTATGGCCAGCACGTGGATGGATGAGATCAGGTCCGATACCGCGTGGAACTTCGTCGCCGATTGGCACTGGGTGACCGTTCAGGATGGTCAGTCATATGACAACGCTGAAAAGAATCCCAACGGAGACATCATACAATCCATTGAAAAAATAATTGTTGCGTTGAAATCAAAAAAACTCAGCGCAAAGGAAGAGGCCGAACAGTTAAAAATGTTGGTCCACCTCATCGGAGACATACATCAACCGTTACACGTGGGCGGTGGTAATGATCGCGGGGGAAATGATGTTAAGGTCACATGGTTCCGGACGGATAGCAACCTTCACCGGGTTTGGGATAGCGATATGATTGATGATACACGTCTGAGCTTTACTGAACTGGCAGAGTCGTTGGAAAAACCGGATGCCACAAGGCTGGCAGCGCTGCAAAAAACAAATGTGCGCGACTGGGCTGCGGAAAGCATGAACTATCGGAAACAGGTTTATAACATTGGCGATGGTAAATTGGGCTATCTCTATTCCTATAATAACTTTCATATCGTGCGTGAAAGGTTATTGCAGGCAGGGGTAAGGTTGGCGGGTGTGTTGAATGAGATCTATGGATGATTTGAAAGTTTGTGCGTTCAAAACGAAAATGCAGGTTCACGCAAAGGCCGCGAAATGAATGCATTAAGGCCCGCAGAGTAAATTTTACAGGTTGTTGACTACGGGATGGATGGAGTCCTTCACGGATGATTGGAAAGTGTGTGCGTTTAAAACAAAAATGCAGGTTCACGCAAAGGCCGCGAAATGAATGCATTAAGGCCGCAGAGTAAATTCTATAGGTTGTTGACTACGCGATGAATGGAGTCCTTCAGGGTCTTGACGTTGAAGTTAATTAGCAGGCCGAGCTTGAGGCCCGATAATTTCAGGTATGTGAGGGTTTGTGCGAAGTGAACAGGAGCCAACGCCTCTATTGATTTGACTTCTATTAAAACTTTGTCATTCACCACAAGATCAATCCTATAACCAACTTCCAGTCTTACCTCTTTGTAGACCATGGGCATTGGCACTTGATTTCTTACGATCAATCCCGCCGATTCCAAATCATGACGAAACGCGTTTTCATACGCAGACTCGAGAAGGCCCGGACCCATGTTTCTGTGGAGTTGAATAGCAATACCAATTATCTGGTACGATAACTCATTTTCATTCATAACAAACAACGTCAAATCTACTTTGCGGCCTTTGTGAGCTCCCTTCGTGACCTTTGCGTGACATGCATTTGAAGTTTACGTATCACCTCAAATCTACGCACCCTTTCACGCATGCACCAATAAGCATGTGTACGGTATTCCTTATTTTTTAAAGTCGGCTGCGATTACAAAAGATTGTTCAACCTAGCATACTGTAGAAGTATGATAGTCTTCGCATCCCTGATCTCGCCGGTGGCTATCATCGAATAGGCCTTATCGAAATCAAGTTCAAGGACTTCAATATTTTCATCCTCATCGACGCCTCCGCCTTCATGGACCTTTTGGGCTGCAGAATATTCGCCCACAAAAAAGTGTAAAATTTCAGTGACAGATCCCGGTGACATGTAAACATCAAAAATCTTGCGGACGTGTTCAACGCGGTATCCCGTCTCCTCTTCCGTCTCCCGCCGTATACATTCTTCGGGGTTGTCAAGATCCAGTAGTCCGGCGCACGCCTCGATCAACATGCCACTATCGTTACCGTTGACAAGTGTAGGCAGCCGGAACTGGCGGGTAAGGATAACACTACGTTGCGCCTTATTATATAATAGAATTGTAGCGCCATTACCGCGATCATATGCTTCGCGGCTTTGGATCAATTCCTTGCCGTGTTTGTCTGTGATCGAATAGGTAAACTTGTACAGTTTGTACCAATTTTCCGAAAGAGTTGTCTTCTCCAGGATCTTTACACTCATGAGAGGGGATTAGTTTAAGCGTTTACGCTTTGACGTGAAAATAGTTTCGCTTCAGGTGTTGATATATCTCAAGGCAGACCCAGGCGTCGGTAGCTGCATATTCAACTTGCTTGTCGGTAAGCGATGGTGCTTCCCAATTTGAGGTCTGCGCGCTTTTCGAAATTCTGAAACCCAATAAAAGTCCGGCGAGCTTTTTCACACTTTCGACCTGAAGGCCTGATGCCTTTGCCATCGTAGACAATTCGATAAAAGAAACCGGCTGAAATTTGTTGATCTTTTGCAGCGCTTTGATATCATCGTGAATGGCTACCCCAGCTTTAATGATGTCGGGATTTTCGAAGATTGAGCGGATTTCGTGAGGCAAACCTGTTTGATGGATCCTGAACAAAAAAACTTTGTTTGGGATAGCGAGTTGAAGCAGTGCAACTTTATACGACTGCCCTCTTTTAAAGCTAGGTCGGGTTTCAGTATCGAATCCCAGCACATCATGTCTTTCAATCTCTTTGACCACTGCCGCGAGCTTGGCGGCGTCTGTTACCAGCGTTACCTTACCTGAAAAGGCTCTTAACGGAAGTTGGTTAAGCTCTTCGGCAGTAATATTTGTTTTGGGACCCAGTTGGGTTTGCTCGCTTTGATTCTCCTCCCTCGACGTATGCATCAAAAAAATGGAATAAACAGTGATTAAAAAATCGGCATCAATTGAGGTTCTAATTTAAGTCAAAAAAATCAACTATTTTGAGGCCTCCTAAACCAAATTAAATGCCGAATTCCCTTTTTAGAAAGAAACCTCTTTCCGCTATCCTCAACGATGTCAGCCACGGTACCAACGACGGTAATAAGTCTCCTGAACTTAAGAAAGTGCTGGGGGTTCGGGATCTGACTTCAATGGGAATTGCGGCTGTAATAGGTGCCGGAATATTCTCTACTATCGGACAAGCCGCCTATGATGGCGGTCCGGGCGTTGTTTTTCTGTTTGTTATCACTGCCATAACATGTGGTTTTACAGCCCTATGTTATGCTGAATTTGCGTCGAGAGTGCCGGTTGCGGGGAGCGCATACACCTATTCATATGTCACCTTTGGCGAGATCGTTGCCTGGATAATAGGATGGGCGTTGATCCTGGAGTACGCTATCGGAAATGTTGTCGTATCGATATCCTGGAGCAGCTATTTCGTCAATCTGCTTGAAGGTGTGGGAATACATCTGGCCCCGTGGTTGGCAACCGACTCAACCACCGCCAAAGTTTTATACGATGCTGCCGTGGCTGAAGGTGCGCCCACCGAAAATCTTGCCTGGACGACAGCACCGCTAATTGGCGGTTATAAACTCATCTGTAACATCCCCGCATTTGTTATCATCGTGCTTATAACCCTGTTAGCCCTTGTAGGGATTAAGGAGAGCCGGTCCAGCGCAAACTTTATGGTTGGTTTAAAGCTGGTAGTACTTGCTATTGTCGTAGGGATAGGCATTTTTTATATAAATCCGGATAACTGGACGCCGTTTATGCCCAACAACTTTACGGGGGTACTCAAAGGGGTATCAGCTGTATTCTTTGCATACATCGGGTTTGATGCGATATCAACCACAGCGGAGGAATGTGCTAATCCACAACGCGACCTTCCGCGGGGAATGATCTATTCGTTGATCCTCTGCACCGTGATCTATGTAATAGTGACGCTTGTCATTACCGGCATGGTGAACTACTCTGAGTTTGATACCGTTGCGGACCCGCTGGCATACGTATTTGAAAAAATCAATTTGGCGAAAGTAGGATTCTTTGTCTCCGTAAGCGCTGTGGTTGCTGCAACGAGTGTGCTGTTGGTCTTTCAAATCGGTCAACCCAGAATTTGGATGAGTATGAGCCGTGATGGATTGATGCCGAAGAGATTTGGAAAGATTCACCCAAAGTTTCAGACACCGGCATTTGCCACCATCGTTACGGGAATAATCGTAGCTATTCCGTCCTTGTTTATTGAAAGCGCATTGATGACCGACCTAACGAGCATAGGAACATTGTTTGCGTTTGCTATTGTTTGCGGTGGTGTCCTCATGTTGCCTGCAAAGGAAAAATCGGAAGAAAAAAGATTTAATCTCCCTTATATCAATAGTCAATGGATAGTGCCTATTCTTTTTATTGTTTTCATCTACGGATTCAGGGAACG
>DASVBA010000374.1:0-10376 GCA_036376095.1 Chryseolinea sp. | reverse complement strand
TGGCCAGCGTGGATGTTTATCATTTCAAATTCGTCCCTGGCTTTTGTGGAAGCGAAGACGTAATCCTTACCTTCAAAATTTATAATGGAGCCCGCGGGTAATACTTCCGCGTTATGGGATGTAGTTTCAATGTTCGCCGTGATATACATCCCGGGCAACAGGTGCTCGTCTTCCTTGTCGAGGTGACAATGGATCCGCACGGTCCTTTCCGGGCTGATCTCCTTGCCGATCAGGTATACTGAAGCAGTGCGGAGTTCTGACTCGTGTGCCAGTTGAAAATGGACTTTCTGCCCGATCTTAACTTTGCTGATATCCTTTTCATAAACCTGAAGTTCAGCATGGATGTGCTCAATGTTCACGATCTTAAACATGACATCCGTGGCGTTTACATACTGCCCGATATTTACATTCACCACGGTGACAAAACCTGAGATAGGGGAGTATAACCTCACGGCTGGAGTAATGGTAGTTTCCGACAAGGTCGATGCATTAATGTTGATCATCGCGAGCTTCGCATCAAGACTCCTCACCAGGGCCTTCATACTTTGGTATTGACTCTTTGCCTGCTGCAATGATTTTTGCGCATTGACATTTTCTTTTGCCAGCTCGGTCTGCCTGTTGTATTCAGCTTCAAGGAACTCGAGTTTGCTCTTGCTGTCAAGATATTCCTGTTGAAGCTGGATATATTCCTGGTTCTCTAACGTTGCGATCACTTCACCCTGCTTTAGCTTCATACCCTGCAACAATTTTGTTGATTTGACAAAACCTCCCATCGGGGCGGAAATCGTGATAAGGTTTTGAGGCGGAACATCAAGCATTCCATTCACTTTCAACGACGTTGCCATCGGCCTCGTCTCCAACGTCTGAAGCGTTATGTTTGCCGCTTTGTATTGCGCCGGAGTGAGCCTTATGACGTTCGCCGAATCGCTGATGACCGCCTCGGTCTTAACCTCCGGTTTCGGCGTACAGGCCTGGAAAAGGATAATGGCAATTATAGCTGTTATGATAGTTCTCATGTTATTTGCTTCCATTAAGGTATTGTATGGTTATCAGGGTTTGATTGTATTGATGCAATGCATCAAGGTAGCCTTCGCGTATGTTGAGCGCCTGCCTGAGGTGTAGTAGCATCGTTGTATAGTCGAGCTCACCGCTGTCGAAGGCTTTGCGGCTTTGACGAGTGAGCAAGTCGGCCGTTGCAAGCGCCGAGGTTCGGTAGTAATTAAGACTGTTCCTGTTCTTCATCAGTTCACCGTAAGCCTCATTGTATTGCTGAGTGACGATCAATTCTTTCTCCTCCTGCTGTTTTTCCGCCGTCCTGATGGCAAGCCCGGCGGCTTTTGCGCGTGCAGAATGAGGGCCAACCCACAGTGGGATCGAAAGCCCAACCTGTATCCCCTGGAATCGCGTATCTGATCCATAATACTGGTCCTGACCGTTGGTGTTCTGGTATCCGATCAGCGTTTGATTGAAGTATCCGACAGTGATATCAGGAAATGCCCGGGACACTTCGAATTTTTTTTGCTGATGCGCGACCTCCACCTGTTGACGTCCCAGCGCAAGAGCTGGATTTTGAGCGGAGATCAGGGAGTCAACGGCAGTATCATCGATGAAGCTTTCCAGCTCACCTTCTACGTCATTGATCTGTCCTGATTGACACAACGATCGCAGATGATATATGGCGATGCGCACCTCATCAACATTCCGGGCCCTTTGGTTTTTAAGCTCCGCCAGTTGAGTCTCGGCAAGGGTTTTTGTAAGCATTGTTCCTTCACCCGTGCGGTACTGTAATTCAGCAATACGAACTAAGTCCGACAGGATGCTATCATACTGAAGAAGTTTTTGCTGAATTTCTTTGAGGTACAGTAACTTGTTATAGGTGGTTTTTACCTGATAGATCAATTCATTTTGCGTAACGGCTTCGCGCAGCTGTGAAGATTTCAGCAACTCACGGTTTAACGAACTAAATCTGGCAAATACTCCGGGGAAAGGAATAGCCTGGCTTATGGTAATGTTGTTATCGTCATTGACGCTGTTATATTGACCGTAGATCAGGGAGACACTGGTTTTTGGAATCTCAAAAGCGGTTGGCTTCAATGCCCTTTGTCGTTCTGTTTCAAAAGCGGCTGCCTGTACCCCTGGATTTTTCTCAATTGCCATTTGAATCGCTTCAGAAAGTGCAGGCCGCTGCTGAGCATGACACACGGTTGAAGAAGCGGTACAGATAATGGCTATTAAGCCAATCTTAGTGTTTCGCCGTAACCGCGGCAAGGTCAATTTCTCGCCGATGTAGTAAAGAATAGGAAGAACGATGAGGGTGAGTAATGTAGCGCTTAGTAATCCGCCGATCACTACCGTTGCCAATGGTTTTTGCACTTCGGCTCCGCTTCCATGCGAAAGTGCCATCGGCAAAAAGCCTAATGACGCTACCATCGCCGTCATGAGAACCGGACGTAAGCGTGTGGATGCTCCTTTCATAATTATTTCCATTATGTCCATGTTGCCTTCATTTTTTAATCTGTTAAAACCCGCGATGAGAACTATACCGTTGAGAACGGATACGCCGAAAAGTGCAATGAATCCAACGCCTGCTGAAATACTGAACGGCATTCCACGTATCCATAAAGCGAAAACGCCTCCGATAGCCGACAACGGAATCGCCGTAAAGATCAATAGCGATTGCTTGACGGAATGAAAAGCGAAATAGAGCAGGGCAAAGATCAGGAGTAATGAAGCAGGAACAGCAATGGCCAGACGTTCCCGTGCTTCCTGTAAGTTTTCAAATGTTCCTCCATATGTGACATAATAGCCTGGCTGAAACTTTATCCTGTTTTGGATCTTTCCCTGCAACTCCTCGACTATGCTCTGTACGTCTCTGCCTTGTGTATTAAATCCGATCACCACACGCCGTTTGGCATCGTCGCGCTGGATCTGATTTGGACCAACTTCAAGCGTCACGTCCGCAAGTTGTGTTATTGGAATCTGTTGCCCCGACGCTGTCGTAATATAAAGACCTCTGACGTCCTCGATCGACTGTCGATTTTGTTTGTCGAGGCGTACGACAATATCAAACCTTTTTTCTCCTTCAAATAACAGCCCAGCACTTTGACCGGCCATGGCTGTATTAATGACTTCGTTCAACTGGCGTACTGAAATCCCAAATCGCGCCAGTTGCTCACGCTTCATTCTTATCATGATCTGTGGCAGTCCTGTGATGTTCTCAATAAACAAACCTTCGGTGCCTTCGATGCCCGATGCAAGCTTGCCGATCTGACCCGCGTAACGTGCCAGTTCATTGAGATCTTCACCGTAGACTTTTACGACCACATCCTGCCGCGCTCCTGTCATTAATTCATTGAATCTCATTTGAATGGGGTGCTGAAATCCAAAAAATGCCCCCGGAACGTTTTCGTGCAAGACTGCCGACATCTTTTCAATAATCTCATCCTTCGAGGATGCGCTTACCCATTCCGATTTGTCCTTCATTACGATCATAAGATCGGCGGCTTCGATGGGCATCGGATCAGTAGGAATTTCTGCAGATCCGATTTTTCCGATGACTTTTTCTATTTCTGGAAAATTTTTCAGCAACACTTGCTCGGCTTTGAGTGTAACATCTATTGTTGCCTGCAGGCTGCTTCCAGTCAACGTACGCGTCTCAACGGCAAAATCCCCTTCGTCCAGCTCAGGTAAAAACTCTCCACCAAGGGATAGAAATACCAGTATACTAACCGTGAGAAGAGCTAAAGAGACTATTAGCACGATGCCTTTGCGTGCAATGGACCATCGGAGTATCGGCGTATAACCCTCTTGCAGACGTGCAATGAATCGGTCCGAGATATTTCTTTTATGTTGCGGGTTTTTGCTGAGGAACAACGCCGAGGCCATCGGTACATACGTCAATGAGAGCAAAAATGCGCCGAGAATGGCAAAGATCACGGTCTGCGCCATGGGCTGGAACATCTTTCCCTCTATACCGACAAGCGATAAGATGGGGAGGTACACAATAAGTATGATAACCTGACCAAACGCAGCAGCATTCATCATATTCTTGGCTGAGGTTGACACTTCAGAATCCATTTGATGCCGCGTTAACCGAGATGTGAAGCCCGCAGTAGAAATGTGATGCAGGGTCGCTTCCACGATAATGACTGCACCATCGACAATCAAACCAAAGTCGATAGCGCCCAGGCTCATTAGATTTCCCGAAACACCGAACAGGTTCATCATGGAAATTGCGAACAGCATGGACAATGGTATGACGGAAGCGACGACAAGACCGGCACGAAGATTACCTAACATTAGAACAAGAACGAAGATCACTATCAATGCGCCCTCTGCAAGGTTTGTAGACACCGTAGTGATAGCGTTGTTCACAAGTTTGGTACGGTCCAGAAATGGTTCAATCGTAACTCCTTCAGGCAAAGTTTTTTCAATCAGCGCAATGCGTTCTTTCACATTGGCGATAACGTTCGACGAGTTGGCGCCTTTTAACATCATCACAACGGCGCCAACGGTTTCATGCTTTCCATTTTGAGTCATCGCCCCGTAACGGATAGCGCTGCCTAGCTGTATAGTTGCAACATCGCGTATTAAGAGCGGGATCCCTGAATCAGATGCGCGAACGACAATTGTGTTTATATCATCGACCGATTGGAGCATTCCTTCGCTTCTGATGAAGTAGGCGTTCGTATTCTTTTCAATATATGCGCCCCCCGTATTTTGATTATTATTTTCCAAAGACTGAAAGACATCCGCAATGGATACATTGAGGCTTCGGAGCTTTTCCGGGTCGAGACTTATTTCATACTGCTTAAGATGACCCCCGAAGCTGCTCACATCTGCAACGCCCTCGGTGCCCAGCAATTGTCTTCGTACGATCCAATCCTGAATGGTCCTTAAATCCATCGTCGTGAATTTTCCCTCAAAGCCAGGCTTTATAGCAAGAATGTACTGATATATTTCGCCCAGCCCGGTGGTGATAGGGGCAAGCTCCGGTGTTCCAACGCCAGGTGGTATTTGTTTCTTGGCTTCAGTAAGGCGTTCGCTTACCTGTTGCCTGGCCCAGTAGACATCGATATCGTCGTCAAAAACAATGGTAACGACAGAGAGGCCGAACCGTGAGAACGAACGGATCTCCTGAATGCCAGGTATGCTGGCCATTGTTTGTTCCACCGGGAAGGTCACCTGACGTTCGATGTCCAACGCGGATTGCGACGGTGCCACCGTAAGCACTTGCACCTGATTGTTGGTGATGTCAGGTACGGCATCAATCGGGAGTTGTGTAACGGAGTATGATCCCCATCCGATCAATCCCAATATCATTATAGCCACCAAAAGTTTATTGCGAATGGAAAATTCAATGATATGATTGAGCATGACGCTTGGTCAGATTAAGATTGTTTGAAGGAATTAATTAATAAACGCACCACCTCCGCGCCTGCCGAGGTAGTGAGAGAAGAACTTAACAGAATGGAATGTTATGCGCGCGGCGGTTGCCAGATGGCGAATTGAAAAGATGACGCTACAAAGAGTGACTTGAACATCACTTCTTTCCGGTCAGTTGTGAACAGTGCCGGCGTGGGTCCGGCTATATCTTCAGGAGGCAGGGCGATGGACAATGAAACCTCTGGACATTTGTCCTTAAAAGGCAACTGACTATCGTGGCCGTAATTAATATTCGCATCAGGACCGTAGTAATGAAGCGTGATGAACTCAAGGAGGCTGATATCCGGATTCTCAACGCGATGCTCCTGGTAGTGTACGAAGAAGACGGGCAGGCGTAAAAACTGGTGCAACTCCGTGTTTGCAACAAGGTAAATCCACAGGAACAAGATCGCACACGCCCTTTTCATTGTTAGTGCAAATAAACGAATAAGTTGAATTGATTTCGCATACTTTCGCGTTTACTTAGAGACGGTTTAAAGTTCTAATTTAGACTATTTATATTTTAGTGTTTCAGGATTTTTCTAAAAAGACACCACATGCATTCACAAATACTCATACACGGCTCAATTGAACGCCAGCCCGATCCGGTTGAACTGCGGGCGGGTTGCTTGACGCTGCAATATGAAGCCGGCTTTCTGCGCTACATAAAGGTCGGGGAGACTGAAGTGCTCAGAATGATTAATTACAACATCCGCGATCACAACTGGGTAACCATTCCCATGACTATCAGCGACGAAAAGGTGGAACAAAGCGCTAACGGTTTTCGCATTTCATATCGATCGGAGTGTGATAGGGGTGATATCAAGTACCGTTGGCAATGTCTGATCCAGGGCGATGAAGATTCAACCATCGTATTTGAAGTTGAAGGCGAAGCGTTGAGTGGTTTCAAAAGGAACAGGCTGGGATGTACAGTACTTCATCCCATAAAAACCTGTGCCGGTAAACATTGTACTATTACACACGCAAACAATCGTTTGGAGATCCTTAGGTTTCCTGAACTGATCAGCCCCCATCAGCCATTTCTAGATATCCGTGAAATGCGTTGGAATCCTGCTGACTCCGTTGAAGCATTTCTGCAGTTCAGCGGAGACATATTTGAAACAGAAGATCAGCGAAACTGGTCTGACGCGTCTTATAAAACCTATTGCACTCCGTTGTCGGTCCCATTTCCCGTTGACGTGAAGCCGGGCGATAAAATCAGCCAGGCCATACGTCTGGATGTTGTGGCCAGTAAGGCGGCCGTTATTGATCGCAAGCAGCCTCTTATGGTTGAGTTGGAAAAACAAGGATCTACTTCCTTTCCGCACGTTGGCCTGGCACACAGCGAACTTGTTCACGACGCAAAGATCATTGACAGGATCAGCAGTCTGGGGGTTGACTTTATCCGGGTGCAGGTGAACGTGAACGACCGTGACCTGTTAAAGAACATGAACCGTATTCTGCAAATGGCGCCGCTGCTGGAACTGGTGCTGTTTGTTGATGAGAAACCGGGTGACTCATTTATTGAAAGGTTAATTCCTATTTCGGATCGCATCAAACAATTTATCGTATTGCCGGCGAGTGGCAAATCAACGTCGTCAAAAATAATAGATGACTGTCTTCCGGTTCTTCGTAAGAATTTTCCGAAAGCGAAGGTTGGAGGTGGTACGGATTTTTTCTTCACGGAACTAAACCGTGAACGAACGCCACCTGACAAATTGGACTTCCTCACTTTCCCGATAAATCCGCAGGCCCATGCATCCGACAGCACGACCATGGTGGAAAACCTTGAGGCACAAAAAGACATAATACATTCCTGTCGTGCGATCGCCGCCGGCAAAGCGATTCACGTCGGGCCAGTTACATTAAAGACACGCGGGACGTCACCTGACCCTCGCCAGCTTTCCATGTTTGCGGCAGCCTGGACGTTGGGGAGTTTCAAGTATCTCGCGGAAAACGGAGTCGCTTCTATTACTTTCTTCGAGACCTGCGGTCAAAAGGGGGTTATTCCACATCCCGATGAACCATGGCCTGAAACATTTGTCGACAGCGACGAGGTTTATCCTATCTACATCGTTTTAAAAGAGCTTTTAAAGCACAAACACAGCCGCGTGATTAAGCTGGTCAGCAATTATCCATTGTTGGTTGATGGCCTTGCTCTAACGGATTCAGACGGAAAGCTTATAATTTATCTTATGAACTTCACCGGTAAAGATCAGTCGGCGAACCTGCCTGCCAATTCACGCATGAGGCGCGCGGCGATCATCGACAGCAACATGATGGAACGTTGGGTAAAGAATCCTGAAGGGCAGTTCCTTATATTCAAGGAAGTTTCCACGACGGTGTCATTGCCGCCGTATAGCATTACTTTATTGAAACAATAATTATTTAAGCGAAAAGTAAAAGAAAAGGCAACCGCTCGAATTTTTATGCGTATCAATACACAATTGTGATCAGTTCACGACGTTCTTAAAAGACCATCTCTCTGTTTCCTTCACCTTTGTGAAAGGTTCCGTGAAAACGGAATAGGATCAGAAAGATCCCTCAAAAAAGGCCAGCTATTTTTTAGATGGCCTTTTTTATTTGGGTCTGTGTCGTGATTTAAGTCCGCGTAAATCCGAGGGAACTGCATCTGCTCATTGGTCACTGCCTAACCCTTTCCATTGGCGAGACGCTGAAGTTAAGCCTTTCTGTGTGACGGATCACCGACACATCCACCATCGATAAGATACTGCGATGCGTTAATTCTTTGAAGAGTTCATGCGTGCTGTTAATTGCCTTACCGTTGAAGGAGATGATAATATCACCTTCCTGCAGCTGCGATCTTGACGCGGGCGAATCGGCTTCAATTTTCGTAACGAAAAGACCCTTCTTGTTGGTCAGGTTATAATGGGTCCGGACCTTTGGATTTATCGGTACTTCCTGTACTGCCAATCCCATGTACGCTTTGAATACTTTGCCGTCTTTGATCAGTTGCTGTGCAATTTCTTTTGCTGTGTTAATATCAACTGAAAAACTCAGACCTTGTGCACCTTGAATAATAGCGGTGTTAACTCCGATCACATCACCATCCGTGGTTATCATTGGCCCTCCTGAATTTCCCGGGTTTAATGCGGCATCAGATTGAATGACATTATCGACCAGTCTACCGGATTGTGTCTGAAGTGTTCTACCCAATGCGCTGATCACACCGGTCGTAACCGTATGTTGATAGCCATAAGGATTGCCGATAGCTATGACAAACTGCCCGATCTGCAACTTGGAAGCATCACCTAATTTCGCAACAGAGTATCCTTCTGCATATATCTTTAAAATAGCAAGATCCGTATCAGGATCTTTTCCGATAAGCGTGGCTTCGATCTCATTTTCGTTAAGAAGTCCCACCATTATCTTTTCCGCCCCGTCTACCACGTGGCAATTGGTGAAAACAAGGCCATCCGAAGAAAAGATAAATCCCGATCCGGCTCCGGCACCTCTGAGTTTACCTTTGACGGTCTTGTACACGTCTATTTTGACCACCGCGTTTTTAGTTTTTTCCACGGCATCAATGATCATCGTTGAAAATGCGTCCATAAAAATTCCTCCTGAATGTTGTTTATTATCAAAGACGAATCCAGGATGGTTTTTATGCTAAAGTGACGGAAGTTATTGATAGATCGTGCCAAAATGCCTGGGGGACCGTTAGCCGTTATCCGTTATTCGTTAATCGTAGGATAGGGCTGTGCTTTGCATTCGGCGTTAGGAGTAAGACATTCGCCATTTGGTTCATCTGATGATCCTTAAGGTATTAGGGTGTGGGCGGGTTGTCCACCGGGTGGTTAACGTGTGGGGCAAAATTTACCCTCGTGCGTTGCAGCTACAACCCAAAGTCACTTAAAACTTACAGGGGTGGCTCTAGCCTATGCTCGTCGTTAATGATTACGGAATATGTCTAACTAATTGATAATCAAAGCAACGGAAATAATTTCATCTCGGCGTCCTTTCCTAGAAATAAACCTGCGCTTTCCATGTTACCTGGGTATGTTCCGGCACATTAAAGAACAGTTTCTGGCGCGAAAATAGCTGCGGTTAAGGAGTGATTTCAGGCTGGGAATCAACATAGTTTTAATCTGCAACCCTTAAACAGGGTTGATGTCTGTAGTGGTTTTTTAATCTTTAGGTGCTATGAAAAAGATCGTAGCAATTGCCGCCATGTTATTTTTTGGCGGTGTTGCAGTCGCTCAGGAAGCGACAGGAGTGCAGGTTCCCGAACCTGTTAAGGATGCATTCACTTGCCTCTATCCGGGGGTCAATCGTGTCAGCTGGGAATTTGATGATGTAAATTATTCTGCAAGTTTTAAGCTGGATGGAAAAGCAGTGTCTATGCTTTTTGATGAATACGGTTCTTTGGTTGAAGTCAAGAATGAGATCAAACTTTATGAACTGCCATTGGACGTGAATCACCTTCTTACAAAGGAATACTCCGACTGGCGAATTGGTAGCGCTTCCCAGATCCATTCAAACGGTACCGCTTACTTCGAGACCGTAGTCGAAAAGGAAGAAGAGACCATGGTCCTGGTATTCAATCAACATGGTGGACTGCTGCTCAAAATGCTTCTGTAGTCAGCTTTAGTTGCAGGAAGGTATGATATACGTCTCCATCATTTCCATCACGTGATTTTTGGGGTCGGTTGTCCAATGGCTTCCGGTCATTGCAACGACTAACTTCAACGCAGGGACCACAAAGATGTATTGGCCGCCGTATCCCCAGGCGAAAAAAGATTTTACGGTCTTGTCCTTCCATATAAAGTCTCGGGTCCACCAGAAATAGCCATATCCCAAGTCCTGATCGGCAATTATTTTTGTTGATGTCGATTCCGTCACCCAATCCCTGGAGATAATTTCCTTCCCGTTCCACTTTCCTTCCTGCAAGTACAATTGGCCAAGCTTCATCATGTCGCGTGGTCGAAGCT
>DASVBA010000655.1:0-4166 GCA_036376095.1 Chryseolinea sp. | reverse complement strand
CCGAGCCAATCACTCCGCCGAACAATCCCGTTACTATCCTGGCAACCAGGAGGGAGTGATAGTCCGGAGCTAATGCACATAAAAGTGTACCGCCGATAAATCCGGTGTAAAAGAACAAAAGCAATTTTTTGCGGTCAAATTTGTCAGCAAAGCCGGCCGTGAGCATACCAGAGATACCCGCGCTGAATGCGTATGCTGAAACAACCCATCCAAATTGTGAGGTCGTGATCGAGAGTTCATCCATCAACTGTGCACCAAGCGGCGATAGAACCATAAAGTCGAGTACAATGGTGAATTGAAGGAATGCGAGGACCGCGATTACGAACACTTCATAGCGGCTGAATATTTTTTTCTTTTGTTGTTCTTCTTCCATGGTCTTTATTCCGGCAATTCTTCACACATATATCCAAGATCTTTAACAAGTTGTTCCACGTCGGCCGGACTCATTTCACCTGACTCAATTCTCAGAACATTGTCGATATCGTCGTGATCTATATTCCAATTTTTGATGCGACGGTCCACGTCGAGGATTTGTCCGAGGATTTCGGCATCTGCTTTCCCGACTATATCGGTTTTGAAAACCAGCACTTCGATTTTCACTTCTTCCATGAGGGTTTTATTTTTCATAATTGTTATTTCTTTAGCGCCTTCATCACAGCGTCAAACGCTTGTCTCATCCGTTGTTCTGTAAGGATAAACTTGGTTCCCATCAGAGATTTTTTGCCTGAGTGGAATTTTATCAGGGTATAAAGCGGACCATAAGCGATCGCCCAAAAAACTTCAACGGGCAGTTCAATCATTTCATTTCTTTTAACGGCATTCCGGAAGAAAGTACCCATTGCCTGTTTGAAATTATTCTCCTTGATATCCTTGTGATTTATCAGCGGCGAGTTCCGGAATTGTTCCATGAAATGGATATGGTGAGGATACTTTGTATGATACGCGAACCTGTTCTTCCATTGTAGCCATAGCCCCTCTTCAAAATGCATATCGGGACTGAAGTCTTTCAGTGTTTCTTCGCTAAAGACTGCGTCAATGCCATTATACAATTGGTTTAACAAGTCTTCGCGGCTTTTAAAATAGAGGTAGATGGTGCCAGGGGAGACGTTTGCGGCTTTTGCAAGCTTTTGCATGCTAAGGCCATCAAAACCTTCTTTTACAATCATCTCGATCGCTTTGTCACGAATGGCCGCTTCTTTCGATTCATCCCTGGGTCTCATGCAGGCACAAATATAAATGAATGTTCATTCATTTATGAAAAATGCACATGATTTTTTCAGAATGGCTCACCGTGGGTATTCTTTATAATAAGATTGGCGAGTGGCCTTGAACTAATGGCTAGACCAACAGCTAGTTGGGACGTGATTCGGTTGCCAAATAACTTTTGCACCTGCCGGCCGATAAAAAGCCTTCTCTTAAATTGGCCGTTCCACGCGCTGATATAATTTTGTTCCAACCATTCCCTCGATCGGATGGATGTGTTTACATATTCGACAATCAAATCACTGAGGATCTTTCCGGAATGAATAGCCATAGCCATTCCATTTCCGCACAACGGCGCAATCATTCCCGCTGAATCACCCGCCATCAAAATATGGTCTTCGATCGGCGATTTGGTTACAAATGATACTTCATTGATCACTTCGGGCTTTTGAAATAGAAACTCTGAATTCGTAAAAACTTGCCGCAGGAACGGATTCTTGAACAAGACGGCCTGCTCCATCGCAATTATACTTTTGAAACGCTTTAGCACGTCCCGGTGTGTCAGGTAACAAAGCGTGGTCTTTTTTTCTTCAATGTTGCTCATTCCACAATAGCCTCCGGAAAAATTGTGAAGTGCAATAAGATCGTCCGGGTGCTCATTACGGATATGGTATTTGACAGCTACATAGGGTGATTTGACGTTCAGGAATCGCCTCCCAAGAAACCGGTCTATCTTAGAGCGCTTTCCGAACGTACCTACTACAATATCTGCTTCAATTTCCCTTCGCGTTGTAGAAACATTGAACCTGCTATTATTAAAAATCACCTTTTCAACTTCCTCGTTAAGCAAAAACTCCGCTCCTGCTTTTCGTGCTTTATCAAAAAGGAAATTGTCAAATGTAAAACGGCTTATCCCGAATCCTCCAAGATCTAGTTTCATCTTTTCATGCTGACCATTCACCGCCGACAGTACGAAATTCTTTATTTGAGGTGGGCTGAACTCAGTCGGATAAAGCCCGGATGATTTCAAGAAGGGAACCACTTCATTGGATATGTATTCACCACAAACGCGGTGAAAGGGATATTCCTTTTTTTCAACCAGCGTGCAGTAGACTCCCGCCTTTGCAAGCTGATGTGCACAAGTAAGGCCAGCCAGGCCGCCACCGATTATTACAACCCGTTTCAAGAATTTTTTCCTGTTCTGAGAAAATATAGACAAAAAATGACGCTCTTCTAAAAATTTAATACGTGGAACAAATCTTGCACAGTAACCTTTTACGTTAATAAAGTGTTTAATCTCAATAGTTGGCTCTATGGAAACAAATCTTCAAAATACCAAGGCGTTGGATCCCATCAACATCCTTTTGATTGGCAACAACCCTATTGAACTGGGTAGCGTGCTTGAAAAACTCAAACAGGTTCGCGGTCAAAAGATCATTACCGAGATCGCGTTCGACTTGAGAAGTATCTTGGAGCGCCTCATGCGCTTTAATCCTAATTTTATTTTTATTGATGACAACATCGGTAAGACCGAATTGATGGTAACAGTTCAGTCCTTGTCCTCTAACAAGAAGACAAAGGATATTCCCATCACGGTGTTGAAAAACTCAAACTATCACGAGTCGCTTGCATCGTCAAGTATACTTGACTATTTGTTGAAGCAGAATCTTTCCCCGGAAGATCTTTATAAAACTGTGAAGAACTCATTAAGATTCCGCAGAACACAGCAGTATCTGTATCAGGCTTATAAAAAAGGAAAATATCAGTTGCTGAAAGTCACGGAATAAGATCTATATCGGGTCTTTTAGTTCGATCTCCTTTTTGAATTTTTCGCCATTCCGGCTGATCTCCAGTCTGACTTTCTTTCCTGGCTTGCTGTTTAACAGTCCATTGATAACGTTCAGATCGAGTTCTTGTACGGGGATGCCATTAAGACTTAGAACCAGATCGCCCGGCAGTATTCCGCCTATTTGTGACGGTGATTGGTCGCGTACTTCTGTAACCTCGAATGTATTCAGTTGAGATCCCTTTGCTTTTAAGGTAACGCCGCTAAGATTGTAGTAGAAGTTCTTTTTGAAAGAGGAATTTTTTTTCAGATAAAGTTTTTCTTCGGGAAAATTAAAGACTACGTTAAAGCGACTGAGGATCTCTCCGCCTATCGCTCCGTTGCGGTACACGTTTCCGACTTTAATACTGTCTGAATAACTATTCGGATCTGGAAAATTAGCGATCACGTCCTCCAACTTGTACGAGCCAAGTCCGATAGACTTTATCCTTCCTACTTTACCCACAATCTCACCGCCCAGTCCCCGGCCAATCAAACTGCTAACAGCGTGTGCAGGTACGTGAATGGTCGTGTCTGACGTTGGTTCAAGCATCAATCCGTGACTTGCACCTGAGTCTACCAGCAATTTTGCCTTCAAGATGGTGCCATTGTCAAGCACGATCGGGGCAATAAGGTATGGTTTAGTATCCTGGATGGTGATTGGGATAGCTTGGTACCTGCGTTTTCTCCGGAACTTCTCAGGCAGCATAAGCGTAAGCATTCTTTTTTCGTAATCGATCTGAATAATAAATCGGCTGAATAACTCATACCCAAGTATTCCGTGAACGTCGGTACCGAGATAATTCCTCAGCTCGAGGTAGTCCTTTCCCAACACCAGCATAGCATGACCCCGTCCCTGAACTCCAGGCAGTTCCAAAGACACGTTGTTGGTCACATAAGCATCAACGAGGTTTTCACCGCCAGGGCCGGCAATCGTATACTTCCTTGTATAGACCAGGTTGAGTATGTCTGTGAATGTTTTTTGCGTGAGAATCGTGGTGCGGACGCCGGTATCGAGAATGAATTTTAAGGGAAGAGCGTCGTTCAGAACGACTGGGATAACAATCAGGTTATTGTGAATTTCAATCGGAATCTGAACTTTCTTTTTTCCGTCAGACAGCGAAAATCCAAGATTTTG
>DASVBA010000328.1:0-6307 GCA_036376095.1 Chryseolinea sp. | reverse complement strand
TAATCCCAGAAAAGTGTCTTTCTTCTTTCTTATTGATGCATCCTGGATATTATCCGGGCGATGGCACTCTTTGCATTCGATGGTCGCATGCGCACCCTCAAGTTTGTATTTCGTCAGATCATGGTTGAATTTCTTTTCGTCAAACCGGACCATATCAAATTTTCTTCCGTGATGTTCGCTATGGCAGGAGAAGCAATCTTTGCTCTTTGCTTCTGAACTGGCATGATATCCTTTGTTTTGTCCGATCAGTATCTTGATCTCCTTATGGCATTCCAGGCATTTGTTGTTGTTAACTTTTTTGCCCAGGTCATGACACTGTGTACAATTGCTCATCCCTTCCAGCTTGGCGTGTGCCTGAGATAGATCCCCAGGTGATAATTGCCCGAACCCTGATAGTGTCGATAACATCAGGAGAAGAAGAACAATATGTACCAAACTTTTTTTCACGAACTACTATTTGTGCTTTCTTATCACATGTCCGAATCTCTTGGTAATCTCGATGCCGGCATTCTTTAAGAATTGTGTTGGCAATTCACCGCCCGCAAATATGTAGACCAGGTCATTTTCAAGCTCAGTAACTTCCTCATTCGTTTTTACCAACACGGATTTAGTATTGATGGAAACCAGTTCAGAATTAAGCATGACAACTACCGATTTATCGATCATCGCAGTTTCAATGTTTTCTTTGTTCCTGGGCTTCAGTCTGGAGAACTTGTCGCCTCTGTAAGACAGGACCACTTCATTGTGATCTTTGAGAAGCACTGCAGACTCGATAGCAGAGTCACCTCCGCCTACAACTATTATTTTTTTACCTGAGATCCTTTCCGGTTCCAACAAGCGGTAAGCAACTTTCGGAAGGTCTTCGCCAATAACATTAAGCTTTCGCGGGCTGCCCCTTCGTCCAATAGCAAGTAGAACGTTGTAGCTTAAGTACTCTTCGCCCGTGTTGGTAACGAGACTGAATGTGCCATCCGGCAACGGTTTGATTTCATTGACCTTGGTATTCTCTTTGATTTTTAATTGGTTCTGAGATGTTACTTTGGTCCAGAGTTCCAGTAGCTCGTCCTTTGAAGTGTCCGTCAGCTTGACTTTTCCATACAACGGTAGGTCCATTGGTGAGGTCATAACAACTTTAGATCGTGGAAAGGTGTATACGGTGCCACCTAACGAATTCTGTTCGAGCGTTATGCTTGCCAGGCCGTGCTCTTTGGCGGCAAGGGAGGCGGAAATGCCTGCCGGACCGGCGCCTACGATAACGACGTCAAGCATTTTTCCGATGGCTCGTTTCCTGTTCTTTGCCATGTTCGCTATAGCCTGGTGACCTTGTTCTACACTGTTTTTGATCAACCCCATTCCGCCTAATTCGCCGGCGATGTAGATACCGCCAACGTTGGTTTCAAAATTCTCTTTTACGTGAGGCAGGTCAATGCCCCTGGATTCCGTGCCGATTCGCAACGTGATCGCTTCAACCGGGCAAGCATGAAAGCATGCACCGTGCCCAACACAGTTTGATGCATTTATTACGGTTGCTTTGCCATCAATCAATCCCAGAATATCT
This sequence comes from Chryseolinea sp., assembly GCA_036376095.1. Classification (GTDB taxonomy): domain Bacteria; phylum Bacteroidota; class Bacteroidia; order Cytophagales; family Cyclobacteriaceae; genus Chryseolinea. The sequence goes on along the minus strand of DASVBA010000328.1, from coordinate 4,749 downwards.
TTTTCGGGGCACGCGGCAACACATGCGGCGCTTCCAATACAGGTGTTTAAGTCGATAAATGGATGAAGGGAGACGGGTTCAAACAGACCTTCTGCTTTGGCAATGGAAACCTTCTGCCTGGTCTTTGACGACTTCTCTTTATCTTTTTTCAGATAAAAATAGATGATGACGGCGCACATCAGCGCCACCGCTCCATATATTATAATCTGTTCTATCAGTACTTCCATCAGAATATCCATTTATATCCGAACGACAGCGTTACCCCTACGTGTATGATCAAAACGATGAGCATAATTAAAGCAAACGGCAGGTGGGCTACATGCCAGTACTTAAAAAACTTCTGCATCGTCTGTAATCGTTTTATTTTGTATGCCAGGGAAATTTCTTCTTTCAATCGTTTAATGATCGCGGCCTTTTGTGTCCGGTGAACCTTTTTGTGCGCCAACGCTTTTTTAATGACTCTTATCTCCCTCTTGTTTTCAAAGTATTGCGCGATAAAAGATGCATTACCCGAAGAATCGCGATCCGACATGAACGACATGATCATACTCTTCAGGCTATCATCCATCCCGACCGTATTTCTTATGGCCTCGGACAATCCTGCCTTCATGCCTTTCACTTCGTTTAGAGTCAGTTCCCTGCCCTCAATAGTCCGTGGGATCTGGATATATACGAACCTGCCGATAACGCCACTCATAACTACCGCCACCATACTCCAAAAGGCAACCGAAACAATTCCGCCGAACTTGAAGGCCGTATGAAATAGAATCAAAATAGGTCCGAGAGTGCAGAGAAAAATATGAAACTCCAGCAGGTATTTAAGCCGGATTACTCTTACGAGGAAATTGTATCGTTTCCTTGCAATGTAAATACTGACGCCAAAGACAATCATAAACGTCCCGGCAATGCCCAAACCATGGCCGAACGCACCGCTTGGCTTGAACCAATCATGTTGGGGGTGATAAAATCTTTCTTCCAGCGAGATATTATAATAGGAATAGCCCGTCAATGCCAGATACATTGTAACGCTCATAACGATGAGGACCATTGTTCCGATATAGATGTTATGAAAGGCTTTCGTCATTGTCTGTGTGCGCCGTTAAATTGAAATCTTATACATTCTTTTTTTTCTAAATGCGAGGATACCGATGATTAAGATTGCCGTGATCACAACGAATACCCATTGCGGAACAGGAACGGGATCACCTGCAGCATAAGAGTGTAAGCCGGACAGGTAATAATTGACTCCGTAGTAAGTCATTATTACCGATGCCATTCCAAAAATGGTCGCAAAATTATAGGCGAATAGTCCCTGCAATTTTGGAATGATCCGCATGTGCAGAATAAAGGCGTATATCAGGATCGTTACCAATGCCCATGTCTCTTTGGCGTCCCATCCCCAGTATCGGCCCCACGATTCGTTGGCCCAAACACCGCCGAGATACGTTCCGATGCTAATCATAAATAGTCCGCCGATAAGCGTCATTTCGCTGAGGTAAGACATCTCTCTGATCTGGTGATGGATCCTTTCCTTGTTCTTGCCCGTCAGGAACATCATCATGGTCAAGTTGATCAGACCTATTACCGCACCAAGCATTAAGAAACCATAGCTACCTGCTTCCATAGAAACATGGATAGTTAGCCAATAGGACCGGAGCACCGGAACGAGAGGCGTAATTTCAGGATCCAAATAACTCAACATAGCTACCAGCAGCACCGTTGCGGATAGTATCATGGCTGCAGCCAATCCCCCAAAAGATCTCCTCGCGAATATCATTCCGGCAAGCACCGTTGTCCAGGCAATGTAGATCATCGACTCATAGCCGTTGCTCCAGGGTGCCCGTTCGGAAACGTACCATCGCAGGCCAAGACCCGCTGTGTGTAACATAAAAGCCAGCATAACAATACCAAACACTACCTTATAGACAGTATCCAGCGTTACGAGTGGTTTGAAGACGGAGAGAAAAAGAAAAAACAGTAGCGTCACGGCCAACAGGGCATACACTACAGCGAGTCGATTGAACAAATTCAGTTTATTGAGCAGAATCTCCGCATTGATTCTTGAAGATGAGGGCATCACAGTAAAGCCTTTTGTTTTTTGGTAGGATGCCAGTTCCACAAGCAGCCGGTCTGCCATGGAATAGTCTTTTGTAACTATTGCATTCTGTAAAGCCGATTTGTAGGAAGCGAAGAACGAAGTAGCTGGAGATGTGTGCGTCTCGTGATCGTGGCTGTGATGAGGTGGAAGTTCCGCGGAAGCCCACGCATTGTTCACGTCTCCGGGGACCGGTACGATCCTGAACAGCGAGCCCGAGTAGACCATATTGGCAATATTGACCCGCTCATCAATTTTCATCAGTTCTTTCTCATACACTCCCCGGTCGATCGGCTGCAGACCGTAAGCTCGCTGTACCTCTTCCTGCAACAGGTAAAGTCCGTTCACAGCAAAAAAATCTTTATAGGAAACTACATCGCGGGAGGTCCCAAGTAATTTATGGATAGCCGGATGTTTGCCGATGCTAATCATTGGCACTGCGTACCATTCCCGGCTGCTGGCAAACATGCTCAGCACGATCTGATCGGCATTGACTCCATCCAGTTGTTCCTTGCGTAGTAGTTTGCGCATGACTTCCCGGCTAAGCGTATGAATTGGTTTCATACGGCCATTCTGATCCTGAACGATCAGTCTGCTAAAAGTATGTGCATGTGATGCATCGATTACGTTTTGAAGATCATCAGCTCCAATCACTTTTTGTGCGAAGGAGCTTATCGACGTACCTAGAAGAAGTCCAGCCATCATTCCAATAGCGGTGGCTTTTGTTCTTAGTTTTTCGATGTTTTGTGAAACCTGATAAAATCTGCTTTTCTTGCTGAACAACGTCATCACCATGCCGAGCGTCAGGAGTGCATAACCCAGATATGAAATTCTGGATCCCAAGAAATCATGATTGACGCTGAGATAGGTACCCAATTCATCATTGTCGAAGGAGGATTGAAAGAAGCGATAGCCATCATAATTGAGAATATGATTCATATAGATGCGATGGTTCTCTGAGGTATTATTTCTGCTATCTGTGAGCTGAACTTCGCTGGCATAGGACGCTGCACTGTTGGTTCCCGGGTATCTTTCCATTATAAAATCGAATAACGTCAGCGAGAACGGCAAAGGGATATGCTTGGAACCGTATTCAATTGATAATTCCATGCCATCCAGCGTAGATACGGCTGCGCGCCCGTGGATACCTTTAGCACCGTAGACCAGAACAGTGTCCTTTTTTTCATTTACGATAACCTCGACTTTAAGCCCAACCATGCTTTCACCGGTCACTTTTGCGTTATCAGATTTTATCCGAACCTCGCCTTGTGGGTTAAAGTCTCCGAAAACAAAACTGGCTGCACCATTTGAATACAATGACCTTAGCTGAAGTGGATGGTGAACGGCTGTGGGAAGCAGCGTGTCAACTTTTTGCTTAGCCATCGTGCGCTGGGTCATTACCTTGTTGTGCTTAATAAAAAGCGAATCGTTCTTATAGCTTATGTCTATAGCGTCGGGGAAATAATCGTCGCTGAAATTAAAAATGGTATTCTGTATTCTATGGGCTTCACCCTTCCGGACGAAGTATTCCTCGCGTCCTTCCGATCCTCCGAATACGATCTTGATCGTCGGACGGCCACCTGGAGTAGTTTCCAGTGATTGCACGGGGTTTGGGATGAATTCCAGTACTCGAATATTGACCAGATCGTTTGCTATTTGATAAGATTGATACCAATGATTATTACCAAGGGATGCAAAGAGAACCGGTTCATCGAACTCATACTTTGTATCGTTCTTGAATGCCTGGAATTGTAAATAAGTTTCAGCGGACAAAAAGCTATTGGACGTGTGATTTTCCCTGATGTGCATTATGCCTTCAGAACCATAGTAACGGGTAATTGCAGCGCCCAGGAGAATTACGATAATTGCAGCATGGAAAGTCAAGAGAGCTAACTTCTTTTGTTCTATCATCCTGAAGCGAAAAATGTTGACAACCAGTGTAATGCTGAACAATGCCAGCAATGTTGTAAACCACCATGACTGGTAGACTACTTTCTGTGCGGAGCTGGTTCCAAAATCATTCTCAATAAAAGTGGCGCCTCCGATAGCGATAGCAAAAAGGAGTATATAAACGCCGGCTGCGCGCGTATTAAACAATGGAGAGAGAACCGCTTTGAGAATTTTAACTGCAGGTTTCATTGGCAGTTGTTTAAATATTCAATGTGAATAATCGAGAAACTAATATTATGATTTTGGATACATTCTGAATTACTCCAATTAGCCTGTTAGCTGAGTTTTTCCCAGCTAAGAGAGTGCTGATGGAAGTTCTGTCGCCGGACAAACCCCTGCAATGCAGGCAGACATCAAGACTATTTTAATGTCGATTCATCCAATAAACCTACTTTTTGATACGAAGTTTCGTCATGCGAGGAATCATAATTTAATATGACATCCATCAGGCTTTGTTAACGTCGGCGCGCTTAATCCATTGTACTAACGGCTTGTCGTCCACCCATTTTCTCGGTAGCCGGCGTGGTGTCGTGAAGAAGGAAAGATGAGGAGGAGAGAGCTGTGGAGTTCACGGAAATTGTTGATAAAAATCTCCCAGGGTCATGACGTTTATCATTAGGAAAACCGAAAATTTTCGTTTGCTTATGCCGCAGGAGCCTAAGGGCGATCCGCAATACCAAATAGCCTGGGGTCAAGTAGTCATC
>DASVBA010000312.1:0-2271 GCA_036376095.1 Chryseolinea sp. | reverse complement strand
GAAAGGTTCATGAAATTGATACACGCGACGGCGAGAATAAACAAGGCAATGGCACCGAATAAGTAGACGTACGTAATATCACTATTCGCCTGAAGTTCAGCCGTCCGATCGGAGTGAAGGTGTATATCGGTCATTGGCATTAGCGTGTACTCTAAAAGATTGCCTGACGCTCTGAATTTTTCCATGGAAAATTCTCCACCGAGAATGGATGCCGCTTGTGGACCTATGTATTTTTCAACAAGAGCTGGAAGTTTCGCTTCGAGCGCTTTTGCATCTGTCCCTTCTTTCAACAGAATATAGGTATTGAAATTGTTGCTTAGGAAATTAGTCGATTCTGCTTCGTCGAGTCCTGTCATTGATATAAGCATGTCGAACTGGAAATGCCCAGTGGTTGGCATATCCTGATAGACCGCCGTTATCTTGACCGGGCGCTTGTTGTCCAGTATCAATGTTTTGCCCAATGCGCTCTCCTCAGGAAAATGTTTCTCCGCTAACTTTTTACTAATGGCTACTGTGTTAGGTTCTTTCAAAGCTGTATTCGCATCACCCTCTAGTACAGGGACACTAAACATTTTAAAGAAGGTACTATCGGTTTGATTGACATTAAATTCTTTTATGCTGGTTGTGCTTCCCTCCCTCTTCACGAGATATGACCCCTGCGACCTGAACCGAACAACGTTTTCAACTTCGGGAAATTCAGTTTGTAGCACCGAAGCAAGTGGAGCCGGGCCCACTGCGAGCCTCCAATGGTTCCCACCAAACTTGATCTCACCGTTGATCCTGTAAATGCGCGATGCCTTTTCATGATGCTTGTCATAGCTGAGCTCATTCATCACGTACAGGACGATTATCAAACAAGATGCAATGCCGATCGAGAGGCCGCTTATGTTGATCAGGGTATAGAACCTGTGTTTGTTCAGGTTCCGGAAAGCAATGGTTAAGTAATTCCTTAGCATAAGCCCGGTAGTTTTATTTTCGACTTTAATAATTTCCTTTTGTGTTTTGCGCAAGCCGTTATTGTGTCCGAAGGAATGAAGAGCCTTATGGTACGCATCGAGGAATCTCATTCCCTGGCTCATGTCTTGCTCAACGGCGCTACAAATGTGATCGATCAATTCGTCGCGTACGGTATCGGCGATGATGCCGCGATAATTCAGATCCTTAATGATGTGGGCAATATGTTCGTCATTAAGTGCAGCCATGTTATGCCATCCTTACCTGAAGCACTGCAGCCATCGTTTTGATAAAGTCCACAAAATCGTGGACACGTTCTTTGGCCAGGGACTTTCCTGTTGCTGTAAGCGTATAATATTTGCGCACCCTTCTTCCGATGTTTACAGTTTCGGTTTTTAGCAAACCCTCCGCTTCGAGCTTATGGAGCGTCGGATAAAGCGCCCCTTCGGTCAAAAGAATCCTGTTATCGGAAAGGTCTTTGACACGTTGGGTAATCTCATAACCATACATTTTGCCGTGATCCTGAAGGACTTTGAGCACAATGGTCTGAAGCGTTCCTTTCAATAATTCCGGTGAATGCATAGAAGTCTAATACATAATTGTCTTATGCATAGACGCCGCGATGTGAGGCCAGGTTGCAGCAAAGTCTAAAAATTTTTTGTGAACTAAATGTTCCACCAATAGGTGAATTTAATCACCAGCGAGCGGTTCTTGACTCCAAAGGTTTCAGGCAGGTAATTATCGGTATACACGATGAAGAGGTCGGATGCGGGCCTGTACCGCCACTGGAGCCGCGTATTGAGATTGACGTTGTTCTGCTGCTCATTGTACTGAGCGAAGGCAGTAAAGAATAGCTTATTGGTCATGGTCACGTCTAGCCTCGGACCGACCAGCCAGAACGTGTTCTTACCCCACGGGTCGGGTAGTCGAATGTCGTTGTAATTAACCGCGACCGCCAGACTTACATACGGCTGCAATCTGTAGCCAATTTCCCCACCAAGATTCAGTCGTGTTCCGTCCGCGTAATATCCGCCGTATCGGGAGGTGAACAGGTAGGTGAATACACTTTGAGGTTTCGATGTAAATTCCACGCCGAATGCATTCCAAGAATGTTCCGTTCCAGCGGCAAGAGAATCTTTCCCGGAGTTTGTCGGGTCAAAAGGCTGCAATAACTTAACATAATCATGGGCAGCCCAACCGGTGAGCACACTTTGCGTTCGGAATGTGACGCCATAGGAAAAAATGCTGGTATTATCAGTTTCCTCAAATGAGTCGTCGAAATAATAGATCGCACTCAGTTTCGGTCCATGACTAAGA
>DASVBA010000306.1:0-3363 GCA_036376095.1 Chryseolinea sp. | reverse complement strand
CCTTATCTCCTTATCTCCCTATTTCCTTATTTCCCAACCTCAATCCAGCGGCTTACTCTGAGAATTGCCGATTTCTATCAGCCTCTCGTACTCTTTGTTACTGAGATCACGCTGAAAAAAATTGATTGGATTGACATGCTGATTTCGAAACAGCACCTCATAGTGTAGATGGGGCGAAACAGATGTACCAGTACTTCCAACATAACCAATGATATTTCCACGTTTGACTGCCTCACCGGGCCGGACCGCGAATTTCGACAAGTGTGCATAACGGGTTTCATAGCCGTGGCCGTGTTCTATATAAACAACGTTGCCATACGTCGATGAAAAATATGCCATTCCAACTTTGCCGTCCCCAGTAGCATACACAGGCGTTCCTTTTTCTGCAGTAAAGTCTAATCCATTGTGATCACGAACGAATTTGTGGATCGGATGCAGTCGCGCACCATAGCTCATGTGCAGCTGGTCCAGCTGCTTGTTATTGATGGGTTGAATTGCAGGCCTCGAGGCCCACATGTGAACACGCTCATTTAAAATTTCATCCAGTTCCTCAAAAGATTGGACCTCTACTTCAAGCTTACTCTTCAGCTTTTCAAGAATCGCATAATCATAGAGCAACGTGGGAAAATTTTTGATCTCATCAGCATCGAATTTCTCACTTCCGCCGGCACCACCTTCCCTTATTTCGGCTGATAGCGGTTCCGTATCAAGAATAGCCCGATACGTCTTGTCATCTTTCTCGACAAGGCCATTTAACTCTGAAAAGGAGCGATGGATCCGATCCTCGAGGATCTGCCACTTCGTTTTTAACGTAATGTTCTCCCGTTCTAATAGTTGTTCGTTCAATGAATCAAAATTGCTCACGAATGCATAGAACAAACCACCGGCGAGGAGCAACGACAGTCCAATAAAAAGTGCAACCTGGTCCTGGAGTGCGCGGCCCTTTAAATACCAGGGCTCATACTTGCAGGTCTTGGGATTGTATTTGTATTTGACGTTGGTCATTAATCTAACGATTGATTTTGTTTGGCACTTAACTTCAGCAGAGCATTGTGTTGCTCACTGGTCAATCCTTCCATCATATAAGGTGTGGGATTTACCTGCTCTCCGTCACGAATGATTTCATAGTGAAGATGCGGCACAATCGAACCACCACTGCTCCCGATCGTACCAATTGTAATCCCCTTGACTACTTTCTGTCCGCGATGAACTTTTATTTCCTCCAGGTGTGCGTATCGGGTGACGAAACCATGCCCATGATCGATGTCGATGTAGTTGCCATATCCTGCCTGCAGTGATGTTCTGTTTATAGTGATCACCCTTCCCGATGCAGCCGCAAATACTTCCGTTCCTCGCGCCGCTGCGAAATCAGCTCCCGGATGTTGATAGTTGCCTTTGTGAAATGGGTTTATACGTTCACCGAATCCGGATACCAGAAGATCGAGCTGCGGATTGTTAATCGGCTGGATCGAAGGAATTGATTGAAGGATCTCAAGCTGTTCTTTTGAGACGTGAATTGTGTTTGCGAATGCCTTATTACTTCGCGTAGATTTTGATTTCAACTGTTCGGACTTTGTTTTAAGAATGCTCAAAAGGTCGGAAAAACCCGAAGCGTCGGCTAACAGCGCCTGCTCGCGCGAGATGCTGGTGGTTAATGGTGCATATTCGGGAGCCTCTGAGTTGAATATCCGGAGGTAAAGGTCTTTGTCAGCTTCTTTCAGGTTTGCCAGGGTCGCCTCAATTTTCGTGAGATCTTCCTCAAGAACGGGCTTGTGCTTTTTTAACAAACTGTTTTCGATCACCAGAAGACGTTCGCTTTCTGTTTCTGTCCAGTAGTCATGGATCACTATTGCAACGCCGCACAGTATCATGGCTGTTACTAAAAGACCAGACACATACCATATCACGTCTTTAATAGTGATTCTGGCGCGCTCGTATCGAAACGTTTTCGGGTTGTAGTGATACTTGATATCAGACATTAAGGCCGATGATTCTAAGAGTTTTGTGGAATTAAAAGCCAGAAAAAAATCCCTGATACCTGCTTATACTCTGTCATCTGCGCTTAATTTTGTGGCTTGCCAATGCTTTTTGGCGGGGTAATATAGCAAAAATCAGAAAGTACAAAGCCTTAACTACACTCTAGGAATGGATTCGGGATCGATCAGACGGAAGTTTTTGGATTTTTTTGCCAGCAAAGGCCACACAATCGTTCCTTCTGCCCCTTTGGTGCTGAAAAACGACCCTACACTGCTGTTTACAAACTCTGGTATGGTCCAGTTTAAGGATTATTTCCTCGGAAATGCCATTTCGAAAAGTCCCAGGGTGGCAGACACTCAAAAATGCCTCAGAGTGAGCGGAAAACACAATGACCTAGAAGAGGTGGGGATCGATACGTATCACCACACCATGTTTGAAATGCTTGGGAACTGGTCTTTCGGCGACTATTTCAAGAAAGATGCAATTGCGTGGGCATGGGAACTTCTTACTGACGTATATAATCTGCCGAAAGACCGGCTATACGTGACCGTTTTTGGGGGCGACAAGGAAGATAATCTTCCCGTTGATAAAGAAGCTTTTGAATATTGGAAGGCCTTCATCCATGAGGACCGAATCTTATATGGAGTGAAGAAAGATAATTTCTGGGAAATGGGTGAAACAGGCCCATGTGGCCCTTGTTCCGAGATACATATCGATTTGCGACCGGATGCGGAAGTGAAAGCGCTGCCTGGCAAGCAACTGGTTAATGAAAGCCATCCTCAGGTTATAGAGATCTGGAATCTCGTCTTTATGGAATTTAACCGTAAGGCAGATGGATCACTGGACAAGCTGCCGGCGCAGCACGTCGATACCGGAATGGGATTCGAACGTCTGTGTATGGCTATTCAGAAAAAGACGTCAAACTATGATACGGATGTATTTACGCCTCTTCTTGACTTTATAGGCAATAGTGCCCAGATCAAGTATAAACAAAATGAACAAACGGATATCGCGATGCGCGTAATGGCTGATCACGTGCGTGCCGTATCATTTGCAATTACAGATGGCCAATTGCCGTCAAACACCGGCGCAGGTTACGTCATCAGAAGAATTCTAAGAAGAGCGGTACGTTATGGCTATACGTTCCTGAATTTTAAGGAACCGTTTATGTATAGGCTTGTACCCGTACTTGGCCATCAACTCAAAGATGTCTTTCCGGAGCTGGAGTCGCAAAAGGACTATGTATCCAAAGTGATCCATGAAGAAGAGGCTGCATTCCTGAGAACGTTGGAGAAAGGACTGAAGCGGATCGAGGTGATGGAAGCTGAATTGGCTAATAAGACCATCAATGGTGAACAAGCGTTTGAACTCTATGATACATTTGGT
>DASVBA010000304.1:0-2713 GCA_036376095.1 Chryseolinea sp. | reverse complement strand
GCTTATGATGCAACAGATGGAACGAAGCTTTGGGAAACTAATGTCGGTTCCGGCGTGATCGCACCGCCGGTAACTTATACGGTCGATGGAAAACAATATGTATCCATTGCGGTAGGGTGGGGTGGCAATCCCGGCCATCGCGTGAGATTTACGGAAGAAAATTATCCGGGCACGATCTTCACTTTCGCTCTTGATGCCAAAGAAACGTATGCCGGATTCTATAAATCCAAGCCTAAACAACTCATTCAACTTCCTGTTTCCGCATCAACGGAAGAAATCAATAAAGGACAACTATTGTACAATGCGAATTGCCGCGCTTGTCACGGTTGGATGGGCGATAATGGCGGCTCCATTCCCAACCTTGCTTATGCAAGTGAAGGTACTTTTGCAATCATCGAAGATATTGTCTTAAAAGGAATGTATCTCAGGAAAGGAATGCCCAATTATTCGGATCGCCTCAACCAGAAGGACGTTAGTGACATCAAGAATTACATACTACATTCCGCAAACGAGTTGAGATCAAAGAAAAAATAAAAGACCAACGACTTTGACGACCAATAGGATCGAGAAGGACAAGATCTGTTTTCGAATTTTGGTAAGGCACATCCCATATAGCAATCGTTGTAGGGCATTGCCTTTGGACGATTGATTTTAAAACATTTTTTGTAAGTCGTTTCTGACGCCCAGTTGCTTCCACCAACGTACTGAAGCGTTGTTCGGCGGGCCAGCCTTGCTCACTGATCATTGCGCGCTGCCGCGTTTTGAGTAATCACTGGGCAAATAGTTATGGAACTCTTTAAAACATTTAGCGAAATACGACAGATTGTTGAACCCAACCTGTTGAGCAACTTCCTTGACATTTCCCGTTTGCTTTTTTAGTAGCTCTGCCGCGCGCTGCAGTCTCGTGCGCCGGATAAATTCATTGCAGGATTGGCCGGTAAGAGCCATCAGTTTGCGCGACAGGTGTCTGTGGCTGACACCCATTTGCTCGGCAAACTGCTCTGATCCGAATAGACGATTATCCATGTTAGCGTTCATTACCGTGGTAATTTGCTGCAAGAAACGTTCGTCTTTCGACTGCCCTTCAATCGATGGCTTCAATTGAATTTGTTTGCTGAACTTTTGCTGAAGGGTTCTTCTAGACTGAATTAAATTGTCAATGCGTATTTGGAGTTCCGCATCCTGAAGCGGTAGCCACATGTAATCATCCGCGCCGAAGTAAAAGCTCTTGACCCGGTTGGATGGATCGTTCCGCTCTGAGAGAATAACCACAGGAATATGATTGGTGTTTTCACAGTGCTTGAGCTGAAAACACAAGGACTCGTTATCGGAGTATTCTGCCGTCAGGGCCGTGATGATCAGGTCAGGAACTTCTTGTTTAGCAAATCGAATGCCTTCCTCGCTGGTTGATACTTCTTCAATAAGATATATTTCATTCAGAGCTTCCCGTAGAAATGTCCGGAGCCCTTCGCCAATAATTAATATGGTCGGCCGATTCTGATCTAACCGTAGAGAGAACTCAGGATGTCTAAAAGTAATCAATGAATCCATGATGTTCGCTAAAGCGAAATTGTTTGGTTGACCATTCTAAAAAAGAAATCGCTTTGTTCTGCAAGAAGCCTTCTGAAAAAATTGCTTTCAAGAAATGCGGACCGCATCCAATACAACGCCAGGATCGTAACGAGAATCCCCAGACCAACAACCAGGTCCCGAAAGTTTATGTGCTGTGGTCTGAGGATTGCTTTTTTGCCCATTGAAGTGGTAAACAAATAGAGAGCCGATTAGGCAGTCAGTTGCTTTACAAACTTGTCGTGATCCCACGTGACATTCAGATCAGAGATCTTACCTTCTTCGTTAAAGCGGAATATAAAAATATGTTCGCTGTCGAAACTGTTCCCTTTGGGAGCAAGCCCGGCGAATTCTTTCTCTTGCTTGCCAAAGATCACAACGACACAGGCAACTGAATCAGTAGTTTCATCATACTGTTGGTTTTTTACGGTATTGTCAAGATCCGGGAACGAATCCATCAATGCAGACCAGACGGCCTTGCCTACTTCGTAGATCTTTCCTGAATAGTCTGAGCCAAGCGGAACAAATGAAATCGTTCCATTAGGATCACAGAGCCCAAGCATCCGGTCAATATCCATATCCTGGTAGGCGGAAAAAAATTCGATGCAGGTTCCTTTTTTCGCAAGCACATCTGTGCGCTCTTGTTGTTCAATAGCTGTTTTCATGACTGGGTTTTTAAGTGACGATTGATAAATTAAATGTGATTATTTTTTTCCCGGATAAGCCGGGTGTTGTTTTACCTTTCTTAGTTGTCGCAGGTGACGGTCTGTATGACCGAATAAAGTTATGTACACCTGGTGAATGTTGTTAGGCCTTCCTGGCAAATAGTAAAGGCGAAGATCATCGCTCGTGGTCGCTACGTAACCGATAGACTCATTTCTCATTTTCAACAACCAATTCACGTTGTTTTGGAGGTCATTGTGTCCCATGGGCACGGTGTACGTGAACGGTTTTGTATATTCTGTGGAGATATGTTGCTTCTCTTCCATAATAAAATTCAGATTGATACTATCGGGACGGGCAATTGACGCAAGTTCCGGCTGCGGTCCTTTGGAAAGCATGCGGCTGATATCGTGCGACATTAACAATTCCCAGATCGCGATGTGCTCTACGATCTGATTGATTGACCACCGGTCCGGCGACT
>DASVBA010000303.1:0-7527 GCA_036376095.1 Chryseolinea sp. | reverse complement strand
GCTTATGCGCAATACGACGATATAAACGGTGGTTATACCATCGACAATTACGATTACCGTGACCTTGCTTTCACAAATTATGCGAATGTCACGTTCAATTTATCTTCACCGCCCGTTGATGGCGATGTGTATGTAACAGGGGCATTCAATTATTGGAATCTCAACGGTACGAACAAAATGGAATATGACTCCGCCCAGGGAATGTACAAAAGTCGGCTGTTAATGAAACAGGGTTGGTATGACTATCAATATCTTGTTAAATCATCTACCCTACCGCCGTATTATTTTGAAGGCAGTCATTTCGAAACTGAAAACAGGTATGAGATCCTCATTTACAACAGACCCTTTCAGCCGCGTGCCGATATATTGATCGGTTATTTTGTTGTCGAGAAGAATCCACGGCACCGTTAGGCGTACGTCATGTCGTGCTGGGGTGCGCGTTGAATGGAGTCATTGTTCGCAACATCCAGCATTCCAAATCCCTTGTGCGTAAAATAGCCAAGGCCGTTCTCGTAAATAAATTGTTGGACCTCCCGGGCAGCGTAGAGGGTGAAGGGGAACGTATATCCACGCACTTCAAACTTTACATCGTTATCATAGAGCGGATAAATCCGTGCAAATTTTTTGTGAGACGCCTGCAGTCGCTGGATGTAATCGTGATCCGGCACGATCTGAAACTTATAAAAGGACGCGAGCTGTTCAGCGGTATACTTTCCCAATGCCTCCATACGCGACAGCGTGCATTCATAAAGCAGATCCGAAAATTCGTCACTTTCAGGTGACACGAATTTCTTTCCGCTTTCATCATTAAACGCCGCGGGGATGACAACTATTGGAGAAATACACAAAAACCTGGATTCATCACTTATGGCAACCGGCTCCTCCTCTTCTACTGCCTCCGGAACCAGGTGCATATTACCCACTATGACCTCTTTTTGCTCGAAAAGGCGCGCTAAGAAGTAGTCCATGAAGGCTTTATCAGGGCAGGCAAACACGAGGGTAACCTTGGCTGAAAAGTAATGGAGGCCCTTCCGGCTCACCTTGGTCTGCCCCTTCAGGCCCGAAAAATTATATTGGTTAAATTCCAGAAAGCCTTTTTCAGGACCAAAAATAAGGAGGCCTTTAATGACCTGAGCCAGCAAATATTGGTGATGAAATGGGACGTATGCTCCCCGATTTTTCAGTGAAAAAATAATCCTGGTTCTCAAACCACAAAAAATTTTAATTGAGAGTTAAAAAGCTACAACAGCAAAAAACCTGCTTAATACTGATTGTGAGCAGTTTATAAAACTAAGAAAAAATCAGAAAGGTTCTAGCGATTTTAGCCGAATCTTTAGACGTTAAAGCGGAAATGCATAATGTCCCCGTCCTGCACGATGTATTCCTTGCCTTCGACGGACATTTTACCTGCTTCCTTGCATGCCTGTTCCGTCTTATATTGCTGATAATCAGCAAGCTTGATGACTTCGGCTCTTATAAAACCTTTTTCGAAATCCGTGTGAATAACGCCTGCTGCCTGAGGTGCCTTCCACCCTTTTTTGATGGTCCAGGCACGGACCTCTTTCTCTCCCGCGGTGAAATAGGTAATGAGGTCCAGCAGATGATAGGAAGCCCTGAGAAGCTTGTTAAGCCCTGACTCGGTAAGGCCATACTCTTGAAGAAATACTTCACGGTCTTCCAGGCTTTCCAGTTCGGCGATCTGCGCTTCAATGGCTGCACTTATCACCACAACTTCCGCGTTTTCGTCCTTAACGTGTGCCTTAAGCGCATCGACAAAAGCATTGCCTGTGTGGATCGATCCCTCATCAACGTTGGCCACATAGATAACCGGCTTGGCTGTGAGCAGTTGCAGGTCGGCTACGGCATTTCTGTCCTCCTCGCCTACTGCAATGGTCCTGGCGTTCTTTCCCGCCAACAACGTGTCCCGGAACTGCAGGAGGACAGCAAGCTCCTTTTTCATCTTGGCATCGCCACTCTTTGCAGCTCTCTCAACCCTGGATACCTTCTTTTCGACGGATTCAAGGTCCTTTAGCTGCAGTTCTGTATCGATGATCTCTTTGTCGGCAACGGGATTTACGCGTCCGTCGACGTGAACAATGTTGTCATTTTCAAAGCAACGGATCACGTGAACGATAGCGTCTACTTCCCGTATGTTGGCAAGGAACTGGTTTCCAAGGCCTTCGCCCTTACTTGCCCCCTTAACCAGGCCCGCAATGTCAACGAATTCAATGGACGTAGGGATTACTTTTTGAGGGTTTACCAGCCCTTCAAGGATTCTGAGGCGGCTGTCAGGGACGGAGATTACACCCACATTCGGCTCGATCGTACAAAACGGAAAGTTAGCGGCCTCGGCCTTGTTGTTGGAAATGGCATTAAATAAAGTAGACTTTCCAACATTTGGTAATCCTACAATCCCGCACTGAAGCCCCATAGTAGTGGTTTAATTCAGGGCGCAAATATGGGGAAATTAAGGAAATATGGAGATGGGGAGATGGGGAAATATGGAGATAAGGATTTAGGGAAATAGGGAGATAAGGAGATAAGGAGATAAGGAAATATGGGGCAAGGGGTGCGGGCCCAGCCCTTATCACCATAGCTCCTTCAAAAAAAAAAGCCTTCGATTATCTCAAAGGCTTCTTCCATTATTGGTTTAGATCAGGTTGGTTCACTCCCATTTCAATTCGGAATCAAGTCCGGGCGATTTTGTAGTGGCTGCCTCTGCCGTCGCCGTTTCCTCCCGTTCCTGTACATGATCAAACTGACTAAAGTCCACGTTGGGCATCAGTTCGTTCTTCACATGATTTACGGTACTTGTCAACGCTTCCATGAATTTGTTGAAATCTTCCTTGTACAGGAATATTTTATGCTTTTCATAAGTAAATCCATCTTCTTTGAATCTCTTTTTACTTTCCGTGATGGTCAGGTAGTAATCGTTCGAACGGGTAGCTTTCACATCAAAAAAATACGTTCTCTTGCCGGCTTTTACTTTCGCTGAGTAAATTTCGTCCCTGCCGTTTGTCTTGTTTTCTTCCACAATCCTTCGAATTTAAGGTTAGATTTAAGTTTAGTTCAGACTAAGGTACTATTTTGAGAACTCATTGCAAAAAACCGTATTAATATTTTATTACGGGTTTGCGCGTTTAACCAACTAAAAACGTCGACGAAACGCCAATTTTTAGGTATCTGTGAAAATTAAGCAAGACGATATTCTTCGACAGGGCAGTTTAGAATTACTTGCCCGTCAACTAGTTGAAGGCTTCATTACAGGCCTTCACAAGTCCCCTTATCATGGCTTTTCAGTGGAGTTTGCTGAACACCGCTTGTATAACGAGGGCGAAAGCACGCGGCACGTTGACTGGAAAGTCTACGCGCGAACAGACAAACTTTTCTCCAAACGATATGAAGAAGAAACGAATTTAAGGTGTCTAATCGCGATAGATACTTCGCCGTCTATGTTCTATCCTGTTCAGACAAGAGCGAAGATAAGGTTTGCCAAGTTTGGAGCCGCAGCACTTGCATATATGTTGAACAGACAACATGACGCTGTGGGAATGTGCCTGTTCTCTGACAAGATTGAGACCTTAACGCAAGTGAAGTCATCCGCCAGCCACCTCGACAAGATCCTTCGTCAGCTGAATGACATCGACGGCGATACCAAAAAACAATCGCAACGAACGACCGATGTCGCCGGCGTATTAGATGAGTTGGCGGAAAAGATCCACAGAAGATCGTTGGTGGTCATCTTCAGTGATATGTTTGATAGCGCCGACAACGTCGACGATCTTTTTAAAGCTCTTCAGCACCTTAAGCATAACAAACACGAGGTGATCGTATTCCATGTGATGGATAATCAAACGGAATTGTTATTCAATTTTGAAGAACGTCCCATGGAATTTATTGACCTGGAAAGTGGCGACAAATTGAGGTTAAATCCTGGCGATATTAAGGCTAGTTATCGGGCGGAAGCGGAGCGGTTTCACAAGGCCTTAAAGATGCGCTGCAACCAATACAAGATCGACTTTATAGAGGCTGATGTTCAGAGTGACTATAACGTCATATTGCAGACCTACCTGATCAAGCGAGCGAAGATGAGGTGATCCGGGCTCCGTACTTTTGAGGCGTTATGGTTAGCTTCATAATTCAGCATGCTGTTAAGAACAAATTCAAAATAATACGTTCGTGTGTTGGGTCTTAACCAATAGCCATTTCCTTCCGTACCTTTTTGTCGATAGGAGTAATAGGAATTAATTCAAAAAGTAAAAGAAGGCTTTTTATTCCTGCTCAACTTCCTGATGAAGCCACGCTTTCTTAGCAAGAAGTTCTTCCTTGGTTTCAACCATATCGGGATCGGGAACACAGCAGTCCACGGGACATACGGCCGCACATTGAGGTTCTTCGTGGAAGCCCGAACATTCGGTACACTTTCCGGAAACGATATAATAAAACTCGGGTGATACCGGGGCCTGTGATGTCTTCGCATCAACACTTGATCCGTCTTCTAATTCGACAGTTTCTAATTTTGTACCCCCAGCCCAATTCCATTCCTGGCCTCCTTCATAGATCGCCGTATTGGGGCATTCCGGTTCACATGCACCACAGTTGATGCATTCGTCCGTGATCATTATTGCCATGCTTTTTCTATTTTTGACCGTTTTTAAGACAATTACAAAAGTACATCAAACAATCCTAAAAACGGACACGGGCCTTTAAAAGTTTGCGACATGAACGTTGAGGAAAGGATAGCTGCATTTGATAGACTGGGGACAGCGTTGGTAACCCTTACAAACGATGAATTTAAATCGTTAGCACTGAAAGCCGCGTCCGAAAACCCGTGGTTTACGGAGGATAATATCCGAATGGCCGTTAGCAGCCTTCACTTAATGTTGTCAGCACAAGCGCTGAAAGAATGGACGTCATCCTATGTTTTTAATGGCAATCCAAAGAAGGTTGCCGTTGTTATGGCAGGTAATATTCCTCTTGTCGGCTTTCATGATTTTCTATGTGTTTTGATAAGCGGCAATTCTATTTTAATAAAAACAAGTTCAAAGGACAATGTTCTCATTCGTTTTGTAGTGGAAAGTCTCATTTCAATAGAACCCCGCTTTCGTGAGAGGATCGAATTCGCTGAACGGCTGAAAGGATTTGACGCCATTATTGCAACGGGAAGTGATAATACCTCCCGTTATTTTGAATATTACTTCGGCAAATATCCAAACATAATCCGCAGGAACAGAACATCGGTCGCGGTGTTGAATGGCGATGAGGATGATGACGCTATCAAGACGCTTGGACTTGACATTTTCAGCTACTTCGGACTGGGATGCAGAAACGTTTCCAAACTGTTTGTGCCTCCTGGCTTCTCCCTCGATCAGGTATTTACCAGCTGGCAACCCTATCACGATGTGATACATCATCACAAATACTGCAACAACTATGACTATCAGAAGTCCATACTGCTTGTTGGCCAGGTTCCTTTTTTTGACGGCGGATACGTGATGCTGCAGGAAACGGAAAAACTTGTATCACCCATATCGGTCATTTATTTCGAATACTATAACAGCAGAGAAGATCTGAAATCAAAACTAGCCTCCAACAGAGAAAAGATCCAATGTATAGTAGATAACTCCGGTGACTATTCAAACATAAAATTTGGTCGAGCACAATTTCCGGGCCCCGGAGACTATGCCGACCAAATAGATACCCTTAAGTTTTTGACAGGACTTAATTAAGGTTTGTTGCCTCTGATAATTTCAACCCATCCGGTATAAGTATCGCCACCATCAACCTGTAGCCTATAGAAGTATATACCGTCTGATGCGTCGTTTGCATTCCAGAAATTACCATCTCGGTAATCGTTCGATTTGAACACTTCGTTACCCCATCTGTTGCTGACAATGAGCTTGTGCTGACCTGTCAATGGCAGGTTTAGGACTTCGAACGTGTCATTTACAGAATCGTCATTCGGTGTGAACACGTTAGGAACGTAAACACTTGGATCGAGTGTGATTTCGGCGTCAATGGATTTCTCACACCCTGCTGCATCTCTCACTTTGATCCGATATACTCCTGGAGGCAGGTACTCATAAAGTTTTCTGAACTTGTTTTGAGGATCGAGTTTCACCGGTGTAAAATCCTCGATCACTATATCATCGTCGGCATCGTAGAGTGCAACTTCGTAGTACAGTTCGTTGGAAGCCGATAAGAACCTTGTGCCTCCATCGATGTCAGCGATCTCGATGCCACCCGTACGTTTCGGTTCAGGGAACGATGGCTTGACCTCACCGAGAGTGATGCTGAGACCCAGGCTCACGTCGTATACCACGGTATCAGAAACCAATGTACAGGTGCTGGCTCCAAATGTTTGAGTTTGAACCATTACAAACCTGTAAGACCCTGGCATCACAAGGAAACTATGCTGCAACGGAGGGTTGTAGACAAACGTGACAGTCCTTGAAAGAGGAATACTTGAAGAGGTCAGGCTGTCTATCTTAAAGAACTTGTCGTCGTTATCAAAAACTCTGATTACAAACGGTGCATCGATCTGGCCTGTGATATTATTTATTGTCAGGTTAGGATTTTCACAACTCGACAACACCTCAAAGCCTCCAATAGCCTGAACACCGCCGATATTGATTGCATCAGTGCGTGTAGGGCACGTGGTTGTGCTGGATTTGATGTACAGATAATAAGCGCCACGGGTGAGGTTATTAAACGTAACGCTTGGAAGACCCGGGGAACCATAATCGACAAACTGATCGTCGGCGGGAACGTTTAACTGATCCTGGCTTACTGCCACCTGGAACAATCCGGCATCGCTGATTACGACCATAATCGAGCCACTTTCCCCTTCATTTACGCACGTCGCATCGGACGGCGTCACCGTTACCGAACTCAAAGGAACCTGTCCAGGTGCCTGCACAGCTATAGGCTTGCTCTGCACACAATCCAGGTCATCCTTTACATCGACCACATAGTTGCCTTGAGAAAGCGCCAAATATTCCTTTACCCCGTTTGCGACATCTTCGAAATCAATTAATACGATGTATCCAGACGGATCGGTAGTAAACGGTACGGCCTTTTTGAGCCTCACCTGAAGCGGATTCGACCCTGAATTACCTCCTCCTATTGACGACACAATAATTGATCCATCGGTACCGTTGCATGTCGTGACTTCAGTCGATGCTACCGTAAAGTCTATCTTCGCGAACGTGTGTCTTATCCGTACCATCACGGTATCGGGACAGCTGAAGTTGAAGGATTCGTCCACTTTGATGATGATAAAATCGTCGTCATCCGCAGGCAGACCACCTGGCAGCGGAGCACCCGGAGTAAATGTCTGAGCCGAAGACTCCACGCCGTCGAGTACATACTTATACCAGTATTCACCCGTAGAGCTTCCATCAACACTTAGTATGGCATTTCCATCTGTCCCGCCAAAACAGGTGACATTCGCTGTCACTTGCTTGTCGAGGATCTCAACCTGAGTCTGGAGATCGAGGAAGAAGTCAACCGGACCACAGGTCTTTC
>DASVBA010000302.1:0-3028 GCA_036376095.1 Chryseolinea sp. | reverse complement strand
TAAACTTCTTTAACACGTGTCTTTACAATTCTTCCATCACGTTTTACAAGTGCAATTTGTTGCCCTGGCTTTATACTGCCGCGCTGAACGCGTCCGATTGCAACGCGTCCGATATACGCTGAGTACTCAAGAGAAGTTATCATTATTTGAGTTGTGCCAGAATCTACTCTTGGCTCTGGAATGTACTTGATAACGCCTTCTATAAGAGTGTTAATGTCCGTTGTCGGAGTCTTCCAGTCAGTACTCATCCAACCTTGTTTGGCAGATCCGTAGAAAGTCGGAAAATTGAGCTGTTCTTCCGTAGCATCCAGCGTGAACATCAATTCAAACACTTGCTCATGGACTTCATCAGGCGTACAATTCTTCTTATCCACCTTGTTGATTACCAATATGGGCTTGAGACCCAGCTGTAACGCTTTTTGCAAAACGAAACGGGTTTGTGGCATTGGCCCCTCAAAGGCGTCGACCAGCAGAAGGCATCCGTCTGCCATATTGAGGACGCGCTCTACCTCTCCACCAAAGTCGCTGTGACCAGGAGTGTCAATAATATTGATTTTATAGTCTTTATACCTAACCGATACGTTCTTTGCCAGGATTGTAATTCCACGCTCGCGCTCAAGGTCATTGCTGTCCATGATCAGCTCACCGGGATTTTCGTTGTCCCTGAAAAGATGTCCGGCATGCAAAAGCTTATCCACCAGGGTCGTTTTTCCGTGATCGACGTGGGCAATAATGGCAATGTTTCTTATCTTACTTACTTCCATAACTCCTCTAAATTCACTTTTTAGTCCAAATTAGGGCGCAAAGATACTACTTTTTGGCGCCGATAGGTACGTCGTCGCAAAGGTTTATGGATGCATAGGGTGATAAAGGGACAAATTGGGCATTCTTAAAGTACCGCGGAATTAATTCCTATGGTGGCGCCTTCCAGCGCACGATTCGCACAGTCTTTACTAAAAAGCCGATTGATTCTTTTGCGTCAGATTACGGTAAAATTTTCATTGAGAATTTCGGGATCTACAGTCTAAATCGAACGAATGTGCCCATGGGAAGATCCTTGCCCTGCTTTGACTTAAGAAAAAACTCTCCGTATTCCGGATCCTTCATATCGAAATGGCTTTTTGCCACATTCAATCCGACAAGAGCTGATAATCCTACTGCATACATGCTCAGAACAAAGAAGCCGTCCTTTTTTTCAATCAGCGTGCTGCTCATGCGGATAAGTTCATCGAGTTGTTCCTGTAATGTCCATTTTTCGCCTTCCGGTCCACGCCCGTAAGGTGGCGGATCCATAATAATTCCGTTGTACTTATTACCGCGTTTCTCCTCGCGCCTCACGAACTTGAATGCATCCTCGTACACCCATCGAATATCCTTCAGGTTGTTCAGCTCCATATTGTGATTTGCCCAATTTAGGCCGGGTCGTGATGCATCACAGTGAGTCACATCGGCTCCGGCGGCACGTGCTACAACGGAGGCGGCACCCGTATACGCAAATAAGTTGAGTACCCGCGGGCGTTGAATTTCCCACTCGGTTATCGTCTTATGAATAAAGTTCCAGTTGTCGCCTTGTTCCGGAAAAATACCAACGTGACCAAATCCTGTCAACGCCAACCGTAATGTCAATTTTAGTTTATTGTGTTCATACTGAATGTTCCAACTTTCAGGCATACCCTCAGCGCGGGACCATCCGCCCTTTACATCATCGGTAAACCGAAACTTATCCTTCTGTTCACGAACAAACTTGGCGTGTGCGTTCTTCTTCCAATACTGCTCGTCCAACGACTTGTTCCATATTGCCTGCGGTTCAGGACGAATTAAAATGTACGGTCCAAAACGTTCCAGTTTCTCAAAGTTACCTGAGTCGATCAACTCATAGTCTTTCCAGGAGGAGGGATGTAATAATTTAAGATTCAAGGTGCTGCTCAAAGTTTGAAAGCTTAAAGTTAGAAGAAACTTAGATTTGAATAACTTTAAAGTTAAAACCAACACCAGTAATGCACCCGCCAATTACCAGCCATCAGAATCCTAAAATAAAGAATGTATTGGCGTTGGAAAAAGCACGCGAGCGGGAACAGCAAAACGTATTCGTCTTAGAAGGAATCAAAGAGTTAACTCTTGCCATCGAAGGAAAGTATGTTATTAAGACGGTGTTCTTTTGTCCACAAATCATCACCGCGGAAGCGATCCTTAAAGTTGCAGGAGAAGAAAACCTTTTGATACCCGTTCAACAGAACGTATTTGAAAAGATCGCTTACAGGGACAGCACGGGAGGCATTATTGCAATTGTTGAACAAAAGAAACATACACTGGAAAATATCCGGCTTCGAAAGAATCCGCTGGTCCTGATATTGGAATCAGTGGAAAAACCAGGTAATCTTGGAGCCATTCTCCGGACAGCCGATGCTGCCAATGTAGATGCGGTTATTATCTGTGATCCTCAAACCGATTTTTACAACCCAAATGTTATCCGGTCCAGTGTCGGCTGCATTTTTACCACTCAAATAGCCTCGTCTACCAGTAAAGAGACGATTGCTTGGCTAAACAAGAATGAGATCAAAATATTTGCAACGTCGCTTGAATCGTCAACACCTTATCACAAAATAGATTTTACGCATCCCTCCGCAATTATTATGGGGACGGAATCCACGGGATTGTCCGATACCTGGATACATGCAGCCGCCAGTTCTGTAATTATACCTATGCGTGGAAAAATTGATTCAATGAATGTTTCAAATGCAGCCGCCGTGATCGTATTCGAAGCCTGCAGACAACGGGGTTTTACAAATTGAAGAGCAATATTTTTATTGATTTTTTATCTCGCCGCAGCCACAAAAAACCTAAATTTAAATTCAGAGCCCCAAAGTCCGAGTGGAAAAAATTCCATTGAAAAAGAAACCTGGCAAGGAGGATATCTTCCTCAACGCCCTTGCGGATGCGTATAGACTCCAGGAGTCCATCATCAACACTACGGAGTTGTCGATCATATCCACTACTCCTGACGGACTGATCACAAGTTTTAATAAGA
>DASVBA010000296.1:0-15431 GCA_036376095.1 Chryseolinea sp. | reverse complement strand
TGGTTTTACGTTCGCCTTCTCAAACGCAACAAGCAGGTCAGTTCTGCACTCCCCTACCAGTTTATCCGGGAAGAAGTCGCGGTTCCCAATAATTACTCCGAGGGCGATTTTATTCTTATGGTTTTTCATTTTTGGTTGGTTGCAATGATCAATTCAATTTCATGATCGCGGAAAACCTGGCGATGTTTTTCTTCTATATCTGGATCAGTAATGATATAATCGATCAAGGCGAGAGCACCCAAACTTGCCAGCGCTGTTTTGCCAATCTTTGTGGAGTCGGCAACCAGGTAGGCTGTTTCCGCTGCTTCGATCATCGCTCTCTTCACAACGATATCGCTAATGCTCGGATAGGTTAACCCTGCTTTAAGAGAAATCCCGGCAGTTGCCAGAAACAACTTTTGAACGTTCAGACCTTTAAAGAAGTCGGCAGCTTTTTGTCCCGTAAGTGAAAGGGTCGGTGGTTTGAATTCTCCGCCCGTTACGATCACTTCGATCCCTGGCTCTGCCCCTAACATAAGCGCAATGTTAAGGGCGTTAGTGATCACCGTGAGGTTTTTCATTCCTCTTAGTTTCTTCGCGATCTCCGTCGTGGTAGAACCTGAGTCCAGGATGATCGTGTCTCCGCTTTCGATAAACTCCAGACACTTTCGGGCGATCAATTCTTTTTTATCAAGGTTTTCCTGGTGAGTTAGCGTGAACCCTTTTACCTGGTTGGATACATCCTTCATATAAGCGCCACCATGCTCACGGACGATAAGATCTTCCTTTTCGAGTTTCTCCAGGTCCTGGCGGATGGTCACTTCGGTGACCTTGAAGAGTTTAGCGAGATCGAGGACCTTCGCCGAGCCGTCTTCCTGCAGAAGGGCCATTATCTTTTCTCGGCGGTGATTGGCTAGCATTTAAATCCTGATTGTATGACAATAATAGAAACTTTTCGAAATAATTCGAAAATAAACGAAAGTTTTTGACAGGAATATCGAAAAAAAAGAAAATATGGTCTGATTTGGATCCAAACCAGAGGCGGATTGTGATCTTCCCGCTAAGGGCCACATCCGCCAAAAAAAAGCGCTTGCCCCCTATTTCACGCTAATGAGAATCCCGAAAGCGGTAGATCTTTCCATCGGAGGAGCACATATAGAGTTCATTATGTTGGTCCACACCGAACGACGAAATGTGCAGATTGGATGACGCTATTTTGGTTTCGTCCGGATTGTTGACGTTCGAAGCGTCAAGCGCCCAAATGTTTCCACTTCCATAATCAGCGTAAACATATTTCCCTTTCAATCCGACGACAGTGGAGCCGCGATAAACAAATCCTCCTGTAACGGATACACCTTCACCCCTGCCGTATTCCGTCACGGGCAATAGTAAGCCCGCAGTCTTGCATCCTGAGGATGGATCGAAACAATGTTTACCTTCCATGGTGTTCCAGCCGTAATTGCCGCCTTTTTCAATGATGTCAATTTCTTCGTACGCGTTTTGCCCTACGTCACCGGTCCAGAGCTTTTTCGTATGTGGATCAAAACTGAAACGCCAAGGATTTCTCAAACCATACGCGTAGATCTCTTCACGGAACTCGCGGCTGCCAGCAAAAGGATTATCGGCAGGAATCGCATAACGTTTCCCTCCTGATTCATGATCAACATCGATACGAAGAATTTTTCCCAGCAAGGAACTCTTGTCTTGTCCATTACCCTGTGGGTCTCCTCCCGAGCCACCATCGCCCGTAGCGATGTATAGGTATTTATCGGGACCAAATGCAACCTGTCCTCCGTTATGGTTGCTGTACGGTTGTCTGAATTCTAAAATCACCAACTCACTCGAAGGATCGGATCTGTTAGCATCCGAAGAAACTTTGAATCTTGAAATAACGGTTCGATTCGGAGCGGATGCGGTATAGTTCACATAAAAATATCCGTTCGTCTTATAGTTTGGATGAAATGCGAGTCCGAGCAATCCTTCTTCGTTGCCACCGTCATCAACCTTGTTTCTAATGTCGAGGAAGATTTTTTTCGCTGATGCCGTTGCGTCATTCTCAAACACAACTATTTGTCCACTCTGCTCCACCACAAAGATGCGATTCGAATTATCGCCTGCGTGTTGAAGGTCGACGGGTCGCGTAAAAGACATCCTTGGAAAGGCGTTTACAATTTCAACCGAAACTTTACCGGAGGGGGCGCTATTATGTTGGGCATTGCTTTTCAAAACATTTACAAGCGTCAGGAAAATCAGTATGTGTTTGTATTCTTTTAATGGATTCATGGTATTCAAAATTCAGATGGAACAATTCAAACAGCTGTTGATCATTCGTTTTTAAATAACCTAACAACTAACTTGGACGAATGCAAATTCGCCAAATTGTTTTCGGGTTTCTCCTGCTGTCAGTTAGCTGCAAAAATGGTTCTCACCACGAAGTTAACAGTACGTCTGAGAGCAATACTGCCGTCGCAGCAAAATTTATTGATGCTTTTTATTCATTTAACAGCGATACGCTGAAATCAATCCTATCTGAAGCAAAGGGATCGCAGCCCAACATAGTATACTATCAAAAATGGGCAGAGTGCGGTAACTACACCGTGGTAACACGGCATGATTGCCTCGAAAAAAATGATTCACTTGTAATTTGCCCTGTCACTGTTAAGGATGATCTGATGGCTGGACTCGGGATCAATTTTAATGTTACCGACAGTTTTCATTTAACGATAACGCGGGGACGGATCCGGTCTGTCGAGACTTCTTCAAACGATCCTGAAGTTTATTACGAGGCGAAAGAATGGGTTAAACAGAACCGGCCAGAACTGATAGAAAAACCTTGTGAGGGGATTTGGGCTGGAGGGCCAACGCCTTGCGAATGTATTCTTGGAATGATAGAAGGCTTCAAAGCTTTTGTCGCCAAACCATGACGAAAGGGATGTATTCAAATTCTTTCCAGCAGGTATTGCAATGCTCCTGTTGACCATAGCGCCCACCAGATCAGCACGGGCTGAAAGAATAACCGGATAAAACGGGACTTGTCAGTTTTCAAACCAAATGCCTTATTACGGCTTAAATACTGCGCGATGTTTCCCGGAAAAATCAAAACATAAAAAACTGCCAGGGCGATCCCAACCCTTACTTTATCGGGGAACGCAAATAGCATTGCCAGGCCCAATAACAACTCAGCCACTCCGGACAAAATCACTACAGTATCTTTTTTCATCGGCACCCAATCGGGTACCTGGGCCTGGAATGCCTTTCTGCCAAATGTAAAATGGCCTATCGCCGCGTAAACCATGAAGGCACCCAGCACGATCCGAAAGACATTCTGAACGATTGTGGTCTCATTATATATTGGCTGCATTTGCAAGTCTAATCTTTTTATCTGCAAGAAACCTCATCCTGATTTTCAAAATACAAGGTAAACTTAATATGAGTATTGACGGTTCTTCAAAATCCTAGATATTCTCCAACTTTAAATTTCCTTCGAAGCACAAAAAAACTTGAATAAAAAATTGCGCAGTTAAATGACTGCATATATATTTGCAGTCAAATGACTGCATAAAATGGATCTACGAAGGGACGTATTTCAGGCAATAGCCGACCCAACCCGCAGAGCGATAATTGCTTTGGTCGCGCTGAATGCAATGACACCCAGCGCAATAGCTGAAAAATTTGACTCGTCAAGGCAAACCATATCCAAGCACATCCAAATACTCACCGAGTGCGAATTGCTTCGACAAGAGCAAACAGGCAGGGAAATTTACTACCACTTTAATCCACGAAAGATGAAAGAGATCGCGGACTTTATCGAACCATTCCGCAACCTGTGGGACGACCGATTTAATAAACTTGAATCCATCATGAAAAAGTATAAATCCAAGAAATAGACTTATGGAACGAAAAACAAAGATCCATGCCGAAGAGGGCAAACAGGAACTATTGATAACAAGGGAATTTGATCTACCCTTAGCGTTACTATTCAAAGCGTACGAAGACCCTGAGATCGTCGAACAATGGATGGGCACAAAAGTGCTGAAACTTGATAATAAGAAGCACGGCGGATTTCGATTTGAAACAACCGATCCGAAGGGCAACAAACACAGGTTCGCTGGCGTGATTCACGAGTTTATAGCAAACGAGAAAATCATCCGGACTTTTGAAATGGAAAATACACCTTTTGGAGTTCAGCTTGAGTTCCTGGAATTTACAAGACTCACTGACGAAACCAGCAGACTCAACATGCATATCGTATTTCGATCGATCGACCTCAGAGACCAGCTCCTGAAGCTACCCTTTGCTCAAGGTATAAATATGGCACACAATCGAATACAGGAAGTCCTTCGCAAGCTAAAATAACACGATCATGACAAAGAGAAATAAAATCATCTATTGGGTTGCTACACTGTGGCTGGCACTTGGAATGGTATCGACAGGCGGTGTACAACTTTTCAAAGTGAAAGAAGAAGCTGATATGTTTACACATCTGGGCTATCCCGACTATCTTTTAACGATGCTGGGTCTATGGAAAATGTTGGGCGTTGTAGTGATTCTTATTCCCAAATTCCGGTTGTTAAAAGAATGGGCGTATGCAGGATTCTTCTTCGCCATGTCGGGTGCCGTGATCTCTCACGTGGCCATTGGAGACGGACCCCAGGAGCTGTTCGGGCCAATGCTATTAATGGTACTTACTGTGGTATCGTGGTATTTCAGACCGGCCGACAGAAAACTCACTCCAATGACTGTGCAATAGCACAATAAATCAATAAAGAAATATGAAAAAGATGAATCCTAAAGTTGACTGGTTTTTTAATAAAGCCACGAAGTGGCAGGAAGAATATGATAGGTTAAGAATGATCGCTCTTGACTGTGGACTTAAGGAAGAATTGAAGTGGGGTTGTCCCTGTTACACCCATGAGGATTGCAACATCGTTTTAATACACGGATTTAAAGAGTACTGTGCGTTCCTGTTTTTCAAAGGCGCCTTGTTGAAGGATGCGAAGCGTATTCTCATTCAGCAAACAGAGAATGTTCAGGCGGCCCGCCAGATCAGGTTTACGCACGTGGAGGAAATAACAGGCAAGGAATCTACACTTAAGGCCTACATCAAGGAAGCTATTAAACTGGAAAAAGCGGGTGTGAAAGTGCCGTTAAAGAAAACGTCAGAATTTAAGATGCCTGAAGAATTTAAGAATGTATTGGACGTGACTCCTGCGCTGAAGAAAGCATTTTATGCGCTGACGCCAGGACGCCAAAGAGGATACCTTCTTCATTTTTCGTCCGCAAAGCAATCCAAAACCAGGGAAGCAAGGATTGAAAAGAACATACCGAAAATTCTCAAAGGCAAGGGATTAGAAGATTAGCTGCGAGGAAGACCGTCCACTGCGTTGACATGAAATCCAAGGCAGATGAAAGTCTTGGCAGTCTATATAGTTGCCAGTATATTTAAGTTTGATTGTTTGTTAATATAAAACTATGGCAAAGAAGACGACATCAAAAAGTTTGTCAGCGGAGCAACAGGAAGAGCTACTGCTGGCATTGGAAGTACGCTTTGAAAAGAACATGAAACGGCATAAAGGACTCGAATGGTCCAAAGTATATGCTAAGCTTAAAGGCAATACTGAAAAGCTTTGGTCACTCAACGAAATGGAAACAACGGGCGGCGAGCCGGACGTGGTTGGTTATGATAAAAAAACGGGTGACTACATTTTTTATGATTGTTCAGCGGAAAGTCCTTCTGGTCGCAGGAGTCTCTGTTACGATCGTGAGGCGTTGGAGTCAAGGAAAGAACATAAACCAAAGGACAGTGCTCTTGGACAGGCAGCCGCTATGGGCATTGAGCTTCTCACAGAAGAACAGTACCGGCAATTGCAGGAAGTTGGAGAATTCGATATGAAGACCTCGAGCTGGGTGCAAACCCCTTCCGATGTCAGGGAGTTGGGCGGCGCTCTCTTTTGTGATCGGCGTTACAATAAAGTTTTCTTGTATCACAATGGTGCGGAGTCGTACTATGCAGCAAGGGGGTTCCGGGGGATGTTAAGAGTCTGATCGAGCTTGCCGTCCCGAGCCATAAAACCTTCGGCTCAAGAAGTTGAGATGACAGGCTTTGTGCACAAACAGCAGAAAAAAATGCATTTCTCGCAGAAATCGCAGATTGAAATACACGCTGATCACGCAGTTGCTTCGGCGAAAATCTGCGTGCCTTCAATCCGCGAAAATCAGCGGGGAAGGTTTCGACGTAACGGAATCGCTGGGGTCAGTGTAGCGCATGGTAAGAAGGCTGTCATTGGTAGCGGCTTCGCAATGTATAAAGTCTTGCACGTGTCAAATGTGGGCAGACACTTATTCATCAGAGCTGCGCGCTCCAGCGAAGGAAAAAAAGAAGGCGATCCTGAACTACCGTTTTCAAAGGGACCTGGTGCCGAGTCTTCAATGAACTTTCTTTAGCGGGAACTTCTTAAAAATCTTGACCGTGGCATCGAGGACTATTTTTTCCACGTCATCCGATAACTTAAAGGTTTTTTCCAGCATGCCAGACCAAACCAGATTAGTTGATTGGGTGTCATACATTACGTACTTCAGGGCCCCGTCCTCCTCAACGGTGGCTGTTATTTTTCCGCCTGCCACTGGTACTGATGCCCCTACATAATATCGAGGACCATAATATCCGGGGCCATAATATCCCGGGCCTGATACAGCAACGCCGACGCTTAAGGTAGCGCTCTCTGAATACGTAGTAATTTCCTGCATCGAAGTATAAAACATGAAAATGGCATCGGGCTTTAATGTATCCATGACAAGGCCTCGACTTTTCAATTCCTGATTAACGGCGTACATGATCGTGCCCGTATAAAGCTTATCCTTGCGGTAGCGATTCAACACACTATCCCCCGGGGCCAGGAATGCATAGGTTTTAAATTTTTTGAAATCAGTTTTCGTGTTATAATCCACTTTCACGGACTGAGCATTCAGTGTGGCTGATGCTAAAAGCAACAGGAGAAGAAGGTTGAATCTTTTCATTCGCAATGATATAACATTTTCGACAAGCTAAGGAATTATTCATAAAACATTAGAATTATGATTCTCACATTGACAAAAAGAGATTATGCTGTTGAGCCTGGAAACAATAAGTAGTACAAACCTTCCAGGGAATTTGTGGATGATTTTGCTGTTAACACTAGTAAGAATTATGGCACCTGTGATCGTGTTTCGCGAAGTTTAGCTGCTTCCTGTAGCGTTATTGAAACAGTCCTCTCCCTGCCATTGCGTTGAATTTCCATTTCCAACGCGTCACCTGGCTCGTGCGCGCCTATGATCTCCAACAGCTGCGGCGTGGTTTGAATTGTTATACCGTCAACTTTTTGGATAATGTCCTTAGGCTTTAATCCAGCTTTTTCGGCTGCGCCATTGCGCGCTACATCGGCTACCACCACCCCTTGCGTTAGATCGAGGCCCATCTCCCGTGCCAGTTGCCAGGTAAGATCCTGAACAACTACGCCGATATATCCGCGTTTTACTTCACCATACTCGATGAGATCTCCCATCACCCGTTTAACAATATTGGCAGGAACGGCAAATGAATACCCGGCATATGTTCCTGTCGGCGTTGCAATAGCGGTGTTGATTCCAATCAATTCCCCCTTCAGATTAACAAGTGCTCCTCCACTGTTTCCAGGATTTACGGCAGCATCCGTCTGTATGAATGATTCGATAGCTGAGTTGTCGCTAAGAATATTAATGTTACGCGCTTTTGCGCTGACAATACCTGCGGTTACGGTTGACGCCAGGTTAAATGGATTTCCAACCGCTAACACCCAATCACCTACACGAACCTTGTCCGAGTTTGCAATGGTTGCAAAAGGCAATTCGTTTTCATCAATTTTAAGAACGGCGATATCAGTTGAGGGATCTGTGCCTGTGATCTTAGCTTCATAGCTTCGACCGTTATAGAGAGAAACAATCACCTCGGTGGCGTTGTCGACGACGTGGTTGTTGGTAACGACATATCCATCTTCCGAAATGATGACACCTGAACCCGCCGCCTCCTGCATTTGACGCCATTGCTCATCCTTTTGCTGCTGCTGCCAGAAGTCCTCGCCAAAAAAATCAAAGAAAGGATTTCGCGGCGCTTGCGAAACGAATTTTGACCGGATGTGCACCACTTGTCTCAACGTCCGCTCCGCGGCATCTCCGAAGCCAATGGAAAATACGTTGTTGATTGAGTCTTCATCGCCGGTGGTGTAGGTGGTTCTATAAGCTAATGGGTTCGATGAGCTTTTGCTACTCGCTCGAGGAGTTTCACTCACGTCTACCATTCGGTAAAGTAAGATGGCAAGGATCCCTCCTACCATCCCTGCAAGAATTAGCCCCAGGATTTTCATAACGACGTTTTTTGTTGGTGGTCAAAAACGATACCAAAACACCTGTCCGATTGACGTCTCTCCTGAAGTACATAGTATTGATGGATCGCATGTTGTTGATGCGTAAACCTCCAAATTGCGCGATCATT
This sequence comes from Chryseolinea sp., assembly GCA_036376095.1. Classification (GTDB taxonomy): domain Bacteria; phylum Bacteroidota; class Bacteroidia; order Cytophagales; family Cyclobacteriaceae; genus Chryseolinea. The sequence goes on along the minus strand of DASVBA010000296.1, from coordinate 6,946 downwards.
CTTTTGAAAGCCGGCACCATTTTCCGACTTAATATTCATCTCCGGGCTGGTGAGGTTTTTGCTCATGCGAACACTGGCGCCATTGGTGCATTTCTGTCTCATGCAGAGGTGTTATGTCCACACCTCGCGCCGGTCTCAGGCGTAGCAGCTGCATCAATTGCGCGGTATTACTATTTGCGAACCATTTTATTATTGTACATTCATTCGTCTAATTGAACAAGTTTTTTTTTGATGGAAAAAGTTGCCCGCGCCACTTTACGATATCTTTTCCAGGAATATCTCAAAGGCCCTGCTGTCTCTTATGTCATTAATCCTATTACGGACTCCTTTGGTGCCGACGCTGTACAAGTTGCCGATTATCTAGCGGAAAGAAACTGGATCCGCGAACAATGGGTTCATGAGAATCGCCAGGTGACGTGCCGTATCACAGTTGCCGGAATCGAAGAGGTTAATCCGAAATACGTAGACAACAAACTAAGGAGCCTTATCGGCGGGCTGGTTGTCGAAGGTGGCAAAAAAAGTCTCATGGGCATTTACCAGCACAAGATCGAAGAGTATTCGATCGCTCTTGACTTTGTATATCAATTGGAAAAGCTGTCCCTGATCAATATCATTCACGAGGGCGGAGAAATTAACATAGAGCTAACCGCTTACGGTTGGAAATTCTTCGGGAAAAAAGACAAGCCGATGTTAGGCATTATGGTTGTCGCGTGCTAAAAACACGTACCTGGTCAGGGCCAGAAAGCGGGCTTTTTAAGAGCGCCGCCCTGTGTACGGCAATCAGCGCACTGCTCATTTGAGGCCGTAAAACCCCAGACTATCCCACTTTCTGAGAGCGTACCAATGAGAAATGTTTTAGTCGAAATATTGGTGAGGTCGAGGTTGCAGGGCCGCATGGAACCCGGAGTTATTAAAACACAAACGGTGTCCAGCGTGCAACCGTGGAACGGTCTTTTACGAAGTTCCTCGGTAAGATCGTTATGATAGATGAACATTTCCTGGTTAGCAACACGTCCGCCGCTGAAGTATCCTAACACTGGCGCAGCCGGGTCAGTAACATTATAAACATTGCCTACGATCTCATAAGGTTGAGAGTCAAAAAGACCACCAAGGGTTTCGGTAACACGTTCAAGGTCTTTCCAAAATTCGTACTCTTTCTTTTCCATCACCCGCTGCTGAACATTAATGTGATACAACACTGAGATTTTGCTTGACTCACGCGGGATATAAACCAACGGAAATTCGTTGATAATATCTTCGGCCAGCCGCTCAGTAGAACCAATTAAGATCTCGCTGGAAGTAGAGGTCTCATAACAGACAAAAATAAATTCATCGGGTTGGCGATAGATCGCCGTCGCGTTTTCCGCCTTGTACCCCGATAAATATGGCGCATGGTATTCCCATGTCTCTACGTAATCCCATCGGTAATATCGCGAATTGCCCGTATCATCGTGCGCACTGGCAAGTATGTCCAGTCCATCTTTCCGTTGTCGCCATATCAATGTATCAATTGGTGGAGTATCCGTGATCGTGATAAAGTCTGAAAGATATTCTTCACCGCCAGACGTATTGACGTACAACTGATACTTTAGCAAAGGATCTATGGTAAGTCCTTCCGCCACATAACGACCGGAGTCCTGTTCAATCAATGTAAAATAATCTCCGGCGTCAGATTTTACGCTGACCACGGCATCTTTCTCTGCAGGAAATCCTGCTTCGTTCGTTAATATGGCCGTATGCGTCAGCTTTACCGTGATGGATCCATCCGAAGCATTCACAAATCCGTCTACCACCAGGATACTCAAATCCCCGGCCACATCAGGTGCATAGTAAGGTTCAACACACGCCGAGATGGCGACCATCAGTCCCAGATTCAATATTTTGACAAGCTTGTTCTTTCCCTTCATGACCCAACCAAATTGGATAACAAGCATTTAACATACGCAAAAAACAACTCACACCGTACCACCTAACAACAATATTTACATCCCAAATAACGTGATTTTCCATTTAGCATTAAGCGATCAATAGCCCTCGGCAGGAACGAAAACTTGCCCACATACAACTCTTATCGTAATATTGCGTTATAGCGATATGGGAATCACAAAATCAGAGCTATTTAAAAAACGACAAAACAGGATCGCTGTCCTCGCTAAAGCCTTCGACCACCCTGCACGTGTCGCCATCCTGGAATATCTCCTCACTAATCGAACATGCATCACCAATGACCTCGTGAACGAATTGCCTTTATCCCAATCCACTATTTCCCAACATTTAAAAGAATTGAAGCAGATCGGGATAATCAAAGGCGAGGTGGAAGGCCCTAAGCTGAACTATTGCATAGATGAGCAGGTGTGGGAAGAGTCGCGTGATGTTTTCATCAACTTCTTCGCGAAATATGTACCCAAGAACTGTTGCTAATTTTTTTGTTCAACACTAGCGTAAATATTACGACACTATTATGTCAGCAATCACCACAAAGCAAACACTTCCGAATGTGCAACGCACAATTGACAGACTCATTGGTGAATTCGATCAAATTCCACTAGACAGAAGAGTTATTATACAACAACTTACGGATTTCGTGGCACGAAAATCAGCCGCAGGAGAACATGTGCTATTGAACTTTATTTGCACCCACAATTCCCGAAGAAGTCACATCGCTCAGATATGGGCGCAAACGGCCGCACATTATTTCGGCATAGAAAACGTGGAAACCTTCTCAGGAGGAACTGAAGCAACTGCCTTCAATCCAAGAGCTGTAAAGTCGATGCAGGATGCCGGGTTCAACATAACGATAACGAAAGACGGTCAGAATCCAACTTATGAAGTTCGTTATTCCAGCGAGTCGGAAGCACTTACCGTGTTCTCAAAAAAGTATGATGATGACTTCAACCCAAGAAAGGATTTTGCCGCTATAATGACTTGCTCACATGCTGATGAAAACTGCCCGTTAGTAAATGGTGCAGCGACAAGAATTGCGTTGACATACAACGATCCTAAAGACTTTGATGGCACTGTTCAGGAGACGGCGAAGTATACGGAGCGTGTACACGAGATCGGAAGGGAAATGCTTTATGCTTTCTCGCTGTTGAAATGAGAAAGTATTACGCTGAGGTAATCGGAACTTTCGCGCTTGTTTTCTGCGGTACCGGCGCGATCATCATCAACCAGGAAACTTCCGGGGCAATTTCACATGCTGGCATTGCATTTACTTTTGGGCTAATCGTTATGGTGATGATCTACACGCTAGGGCCCATTTCAGGCGCACATTTAAATCCCGCAGTCACTATCGCTTTTACCGTCGCAAAACGATTCCCCGCGAATCAAATTATACCTTACGTGCTCAGCCAAACCGTTGGCGCTATGCTTGCTTCGCTGACCTTGAGATTGCTATTTTCTACAAATGAATTTCTTGGAACAACGCAGCCTCGCGGAACGGAGCTACAATCATTCGTGCTTGAGACTATCCTGACATTCTTTCTTATGCTGGTCATTATCCACGTCGCGACTGGTTCGAAGGAACAGGGGATGTTTGCCGGGCTGGCGATCGGAAGTACTGTGTTGTTGGAAGCAATGTTTGCCGGACCCATTTGTGGAGCCTCCATGAACCCCATAAGGTCATTTTCTCCTGCGGTTGTTTCGGGACACCTTGAACACCTTTGGATCTACCTTGTCGCGCCAATACTTGGTGCGGTTCTATCGATATCTGCTTGGAACGTTTTGAAATCGAAAGGAAACTCGAATGATCAAATATGATGTAATTGTAATCGGTGGCGGGCAGAGCGGGCTTGCAGTAGGGTACTATCTCAGGCGTTCCGGTTTGTCCTACGTGATCCTTGACAATCAGGATGAGGCAGGTGGAGCCTGGCTCCACACCTGGAAATCGTTAAGATTGTTTTCTCCTGCACAGTGGAGTTCACTTCCTGGTACGATAATGACAGGAGGCAGCGACTACTATCCTACCCGCGATGTCGTTATCGAATATCTGAAATATTATGAAACCAAATACAACTTACCGGTCAACAGGCCGGTCGAGGTTCACCGTGTAGAAAGACAAAACGACGAGTTTATCATTTACACTTCGGATGGCATCTATAACTGCAATGCCGTGGTGAGCACGACGGGTTCTTTTACAAATCCTTACGTCCCTGAAATTGCCGGAATGAATCATTTCAAAGGCGGAATTATTCATTCAAGTGAATATCAGTCACCCGAACCCTTTGAAGGGAAAAGAGTAGCAATAGTTGGTGAAGGTAACTCCGGCGCGCAAATACTTGCGGAGGTATCAAAAGTCACAGGTACGCTTTGGATCACACAAAAAGAACCACGATTTCTCCCAGACCACATTGATGGCAGATACCTGTTTGACGTAGCTACTCAAATGTATGAAGCGCAAAAAGCGGGAAACCACTTCAAACACCTGTCGCTGGGTGATATCGTAATGGTGGGGACATTGAAAGATGCCCGATCAAGGAACGTGTTGAAAAGCATTCGTCCATTTGGGCACTTCACAGAAGATTCACTGATATGGCCGGACGGTCGGGAAGAAAAAATTGATTCCGTAATTTTCTGTACGGGCTTCCGGCCATCACTCCGCCATCTTCAGGAACTGAACGTGATCACACCAGACGGAAAAGCGGAAACAACAGGGACAAGGTCAGGCACAATCCGCGGACTTTGGTTTGTTGGATACGGAAACTGGACGGGCTTTGCTTCAGCAACACTTGTTGGCGTTGGTAGATCGGCAAGATCCACAGTAGAAGAAATCACCGCGTATGTTTCAAGCCTTAAAGAATCACAGCCATTATGAGCATTGAAATTCGATCGTTCGATAACAATGATTGGGAGAAAGTTGCCGGAATTTACAAGCAGGGACTCGATACACGTAACGCCACCTTTGAAACGCAATTGCCCAACTATGAAACATGGATCAATAGATTTCACCGTCATTTGCTTTGGGTAGCCGCGATAAATAACGAAGTTGTCGGCTGGGCAGGCTTACAACCAGTATCCGTTCGCAAGGTGTATGAAGGCGTCGTTGAGGTCACCATTTATGTTGATGGCGCATTCGCCGGAAAGGGAATCGGAACCGCTTTGCTGAAGCATCTGATTAATGAAAGTGAAAAGGCAGGGATCTGGACGCTATATGCCTCGATATTCCCGGAAAACACAGCCAGCATCCGGCTCCATTTAACGAACGGCTTCCGGGAAATCGGCTACCGCGAAAAAATAGCGCAACTGGACGGAAAATGGCGGAATACAGTTCTTTTTGAAAGAAGAAGTAAAAATGTTGGCCTATAGTTGTGTCTTTTATTCAATCCGTACGTCAATAGTTAAGTAGAATCGGAGTATGACAGAAACAGCATTAAATTGGAATAATGTTCAAAACGAGCTAAAGGGGTTCGTTTACAAACGCGTAAAAGACAAAGCCTTGACCGAGGACATCGTGCACGACGTATTTCTCAAGGTCCAGGCTAAGATCCATCAGGTGAAGGAATCCGACAAACTGTTTGGATGGATTTACCAGATTACCCGCAACACCATTACTGACCACTTCCGAAAAAACAAAAAAACTATCAATCCGAAGGACATCGATTGGGAATCAAGTCCCCCAAACTTCAATGATTGCGTGACCAACGCAATTAAAGATCTGATACCGGGCCTTCCCGATAAATATCGCATCCCTTTGGAAATGACAGAGCTCCAAAATATGTCCCAGCTTGAGGTCGCGGAAAAACTGGGACTAAACTACACCACTGCAAAGGCGAGAGTGCAACGTGCGCGTCAAATGTTAAGGAAAAAAATGGAGGAAGTCCTCATCGTAAAAACAGACGGATACGGAAATGTGATCCTCTGCAGGGACCGGGGTCACTGCTGCTGACCAACAGTCATTCCATCGGACAAAATGAAGCCGACGCTGTGTACATTCTCAATCTTTACCGATGAATCACCGGCAAAATATTTCCTGAGCTTTGCTATAAATACATCCAGGCTTCGTCCCTTGAAGTAATCGCTCTCACCCCATAATGCAATGAGAATTTCTTCCTTTTTTGTGATCTGATTCTTCTTAAGACAAAGGAGTCTTAATATTTCATTTTCCTTGGCGGTAATCCTTCTGACCGACTCTCCTATCGAGAGTGTCTGATTCTTCGGATCGAATTGATACGCTCCTATGGTGAAACTGACGTCCTTTATTCCGTTTACCTGAGTCTGAGATCGACGCAAAATAGCTTTGATCTTATAAAGAAGCTCGAACGTTTCGAACGGCTTTGTGATATAGTCATCGGCACCCGATTGAAATCCTCTGATCTTGTCATCAAGCATCGAGCGTGCTGTAAGGAAAATGATTGGAACGTGCGTGTTTCTTAACCGAATTTCTTTTGCAAGACTAAAACCATCCCCGTCAGGCAACGAACAATCCAGAATACACATCCCGTATACATCACAAAGGAAGGACTGAAGGCCGGCTTTGACATTCACCGCAAGTTTGACAGCATACCCTTCAGACGTCAGAAAACTCTGTAGCAGAAGTCCAGCATTAGTATCATCCTCAACAATAAGTATCTTCTCTGCCATACGTCCACCTATAAGACGGGTAGCTCAATTACAAAACAACTTCCGGAAACCCCATCGCTTAAAAGGGACAGCTTCCCACCGTTCTTCTCCACCGAGGTTTTCGCCAGATAAAGTCCTAATCCAAAACCTTCGGGTAATTTACTTCCACTCCGAACACGGTAGGCCTTTTTAAAAACAAGGGCCTGTTCCTTCGAGGGAATGCCCGGTCCATTGTCTTCAATGGAAATTGTAATACCGTGGCCTTCATTTTTTGTCCGCACCTTGATCAACGACGCTTCCTGTGAATACGTCACCGCGTTATCTATAATGTTCATGATGGCGCTTGAAAGCTGCAGCTGATTTCCTTTTACTACGGACTTTGTCGCAT
>DASVBA010000267.1:0-2471 GCA_036376095.1 Chryseolinea sp. | reverse complement strand
CGTTCGGCGAGATCAGATGACGATGACGAATCGATCAGCCATGCATTAAAGATCCACAGCGTGGCGATTGCGGAAAATCCCGCCAGGAAATTAGTATTTGATTTTAGAATATAACCCATCACAAAGGCTGCAAGTGCTATTGAATACCATGGCATGAACAGGGCAAGCAGGTGCGCAGCGAAAAGTATAGCAACAAACTGAATGAGAAATTTCATGGATTTACATTTGGTCCGATCAACTGCGTGGTAAAGAAAGTGTATTTCAACGCGTCCTCCGGAAAATGAAAGAATTGCAGCTGAAAATATTCGCCATTAACCCATGGTTCGATCATATTGATGTAATACTCACTTCCCACGTTACCTGACTGTCCGCCCGGATAGACGCCCCACATCTTTATTCCTGTTTTTTCGAGACTTACGATCATACGCCACGAGGGTCCCTTCGTCTTCGAATGAGCATTGATGATATCATGATTACCACCAGCTCTCACATGTACACCCAGCGGTTCGAGCCGTGCCAGGTGTTGCATGTAACTGTCTTTGTAGTCTCCCCAGTAAACTGCGGATCCTCCGTGTTCTTCTCTCCATTCTTCAATATCTTCTACGCTTAAGGAAAACGCTTTTTGAATAATAATCTGGGCCGTTTCTTTTTCCGCTGTGCCTTGAATATCGAATAAGATTAACGTTGGTTGCTCTCTTAACAGTTTGATCGTTGTGAAAGTAGTAGGTCTCTTTAATGTTAGCTTGGGATCCTCCATTTCATCCCACGCCATAGGCATAAGGTTGTCCCACCACGCTTCATAATATGAGGCACCTTCAGAATCCTTGTCATTGACATAGTTCCATTCCTTAAGGATCTTATAAGCACGTTTTTCGTCCGGCGTCAGGGTTGTTGAATCAAGCTGTTGAAGAAAGTACGGCAGGCTTTCTTCGGCTTTGAGGTTGTAGTTGTCATTCTGAAGCTTCATCATGTCTTGCGGCGTGATTTGTTTCATGTCAGTCAGCAGAGCGTTTATCCTCCGATTCCTGTACGCTTCAAAGCTGGTGGCCGTGATATAATATGGATACGTATGGTCAACCGGATATTGGTTCGCGGAGCTAACAAAGCCCCGGGAAGGATTTTTATATTGAATATTCTGATCATTAGGTATGAATGCGTTCCAACCATTTGATTTCGATGATCCGTCAATAACAAATTTTCCTTCCTTCGGTCGTCTAATGGGATACTTTCCCTGTATTCTCATTGCGATATCTCCGGACGTAGAGGCGAATACAAAGTTTTGCGCAGGCGATCCATAATAATCCAACGCATCCATAAATCCCTGGTAATTCAGTGCACGATTCAATTTATAAATAGCTGTCACCTCACTAGAGGGATCATGTGATATCCATCGGAATGCAAATTCACTGTGATTGTTGTCGGGCATGAAGTTCTTGTCGTAGGTTACGGGTCCCCAATACGTATAGAGCACTGTATCAACAAAGGACCCGCGATCACGCACATTAAAGACCTCGGTCACTTTTTCAGTATCAATCCATTGGCCATCCAGGAGGTATTTGGAACGCGATTCATTCGAGTAAGTGATCTTGAACCAGTCCACAAGATCGCGTTGAGCGTTAGTCAGGCTCCAGGCGATAGAATCGGTACAGCCGATGACTACACCCGGCATGCCCGGCAGCGATGCTCCCATGGTGTTGACACCGGGGGCATTGAGCTGTATCGAATACCAGAGTGATGGCAGATTGAGGTTAAGGTGTGGATCGCCACAAAGAATAGGGGAACCCGTCGCCGTCTTGGTTCCATCCACAGCCCAATTGTTGCTTCCCGTGGTCGGATCGTGTTCCGAAAGCTTTTTTACGGAAATCAATTCTTTTGGAACTGCCATCGGGATCGTGTCCGGCAAGTTTATCTTGAAATTCCAGCCACCGCTGTTATCGACGATTGGATGTCCAACATCTTCGCGATCGGGATAAAGCAAGTCGATCGCTTCAGGGCCAAACAACTTCAGAGCGTTTGTCATCTCCATGTCCTTGTCGTCGATATTTAACGTTTGGGCCATGTACTTCAGGAGCAGTGCGGATTTGAGGGTGGTCCAGGGTTCCGGTGTATAATCTAGAAGCTTGTATTCAAAGGGAAGGTTTTTGTAGCTGAGGGTCCGGATGTAATCATTTACGCCTTCCGTATACTTTTCAACCATGATCAGTGATTCCTGATTTTCAGACAACGCGGTCACCGCACGTCTGGCTGCATGCACCATACCCAGCCGCCGTTGACCACGATCGAAATTGAGCACGGCATCGTTGCTCCCTGCGCCGGTGATTTCCGATACGCGCCCAGCGGCAGCGTGGGTTTGAAACTCCATCTGCCAAAGCCGGTACCTTGCCGTGATGTAGCCCTGAGCATAATAAAGATCGAGCTCATTGGTGGCAAAGATGTGAGGAACCATCAGGCTATCGAACGTAACCGTCACG
>DASVBA010000264.1:0-5313 GCA_036376095.1 Chryseolinea sp. | reverse complement strand
TATACCCTATACCTCTTTCACGTGTTTCTACAACAACTCGTTAGCGAGATTGGCCAGCTCCGAGCGTTCACCCTTCTCTAGCGTAATGTGCGCATACAGCTCGCGATCCTGAAGCCTGTCGATCAAGGTGGAAAGACCGTTGCTTTGTGAATCGAGATAAGGTGTATCGATCTGGTGAATATCTCCGGTGAAGATGATCTTTGTATTTTCTCCCGCCCTTGTAATTATTGTTTTCACTTCATGAGGCGTGAGGTTCTGCGCTTCATCCACGATAAAGCAGATGTTTGACAAACTTCTTCCACGGATGTAGGCCAGCGGAGTGATCATTAGTTTTTCCTGGTTAACCATCTCGGTGATCCTGGAATATTCTTTGTCAGTCTCGCTGTACTGATTTTGGATGAACTTGAGATTGTCCCACAATGGCTCCATATAAGGATTCACTTTGGACTTGATGTCACCGGGCAGGTAGCCAATGTCTTTGTTACTAAGCGGGACGATCGGTCTGGCAAGGTATATTTGTTTGTACTCTTTCTTTTGTTCCAATGCAGCCGCCAGCGCCAATAACGTCTTTCCGGTGCCGGCTACTCCCTGAATTGATACAAGTTTTATGTCCGGCTTAAGGGCGGCATGAATTGCAAAGGCTTGCTCAGCGTTCCGCGGCTTAACACCGTAAACGGATCTTTTCTCCACATGCTCAAGCATTCCGTTGAAAGGATTGAAATACGCAAGCGCAGATTTTTTACCGCTCTTAAGAATGTAATAGTGGTTTTTTATTGCGGTGGTCTTACCGAGAAGTTCTCCGGGAGGACAATAACCTTTCTCATAAAGAAGGTTTATCATGTCCGAGTTCACTTCCTCCAGGATCGTTTTGCCGGTATAGAGAGACGATATATTCTGAACCTTTCCCGTTGTGTAATCCTCGGCTTGCAACCCTAATGCCTTCGCCTTAAGCCTGAGATTCACATCCTTCGAGACAAGGATTATCTTTCTTCCTTTTTCTTCCTTCTGAAGTTGTAAGGCGGAATTCAGTATGCGATGGTCCGCTTTCTCCTCGTTGAACACCTTGTTAGCATCAACGGTACTTTTCGTATCCATCAACACTTTGAATGCTCCTTTGGTCTTGCCATTAAGAGGATTCCAGTGGTGGAGCATCTGTCCCTTGGCAAGCTTGTCGATTAAACGAATGAACTCGCGTGCTTCAAAATTTTTGGTGTCGTTGCCTTTCTTAAAATTGTCGAGCTCTTCAAGGACTGTGATTGGAATACCTACATCGTGTTCGTCGAAATTGAGGATGGAATTGTGTTCGTAAATAATGACAGATGTATCGAGTACGAAGATCTTTCTTTCCTTTTGGGATTTAGCCATGCTTCACAAAGAACTTGGTTTTCGAAATGTAATGAATGGAATTGAAAGCTTTTACTTTTTAAAAAGAATTTTTCTTTAATATTTTTCCGAACGCCAGAGTGTAACGGTCACCATTCTCATGAGGAACGATCGACAACACATTTGCAAGGACAAGTAGTATCAGCTTGTTTGAAGCATAGAATCGTTTCAGACCGCTGGCGTTTATGAATTCTTTCAGGGTGATGGATTTGTTCTCGTCCAGGTATTGCATAAGGAACTTTTCATGATCACCATAACGAAACCTGATATCACGATGCTTCTGTTTTTGCTTGATGATCTGACGCACCTCGCGGCTGGCTTTAATAGTCTTGTCGTCTACACGAACAAAGTATTCTTTCGATTGATCGGGAGAAACGACATAATGCGGCTTGCTCTTGCTTTCCGCTATCTCGTATTGAAGTACCACGCGGGAATTGCCAAGGGGAATGAATGTTTCCTTGATATCAAGAACCGGATTTATTTTAGTCAACGCCTGAGATATCACGTGAGATTCCTCTTCGGGATATTTTAACCCTGGTATGCTCCCATCATCTCCGATACCGACGAGAAGTACTCCGCCTGATGTGTTTGCAAAAGCAATCATCTCTCTGATGATCTTTTCGGGGAAGGCCGCCTTGCGCTTGAATTCCAGCGAATTGCTCTCACCCTTAGCTACCAGCTTCCTTAGGTGTCGGACCTGCTCCGGGTTATATGCAACTGACTCCAATAGTTTCATGGCGTAACTGTAGTATCATCTGCAGGATCGCTGCGAGTAGCTAGAACTTGCCCCCTGCTACGTCATCGTCGTCATCATCATTTTCCTGCCCGGGTCGGGGCAACGTAAACATTCCACTCAGCAGGTCTTTAAACTGCAGACCAGCCGTGAGATTGTGTTTGCTGATCAAAGAATATTCAGCAAGCCCATGAAGTGCAAACTCCATCAGAAATATTTTAGCCTGTTGATCTTTACTTTTATGAAACTCATTGACAAGATCAATCAGGCCTGGCACCGACCGGAGTAGCTTTTCGTATTCGGCCTGCGAAATGTCATTAAGCAGATCGACAGTATTTCCATCCCCAAACCAGTTTGAGATCTTCTTGTAGGGACTTTTCTCTTTTTGTTTTCTGAATTTATCGGGATCAGGAAAATAGTTTATGAATTGTGACCGTAAAGCTTTTCCAACAAGATTCTGCGCAACGATCCCCGGTCCTTCTTGTTCGCCTTCATACACCAACTCAACCTTTCCGGTTATCGCCGGGATTACACCCACAAAGTCAGAGATCCTGATGGATGCGCTTTTCTCATTATTGATTATACTTCGGCGTTCCGCCGCTGCGATAAGATTCTCATAAGCAGAAATGGTAAGCCGTGCAGAGACGCCGCTTTTGGAATCGACGTATTCGCTCTTTCGTGCTTCGAAGGCGATTTGTTCGATGAGATCTTTGGCGACTTCGTCAACCGAGATGCTGCTTCGTTGTATGTCCTTTAACCGTGCTTCCTGTTGAGTGATACGCTTTCCTACATCAAGCGTCTTAGGATAGTGTGTGATGATCTGGCTGTCGATGCGATCTTTCAACGGGGTTACGATGCTTCCCCGGTTTGTATAATCTTCCGGGTTTGCCGTGAAAACAAATTGAATATCGAGAGGCATACGGATCTTGAATCCCCTGATTTGAATGTCCCCTTCCTGCAGAATATTAAACAAAGCAACCTGAATACGTGCCTGCAAGTCGGGCAATTCGTTAATAACAAATATGCTTCTGTTGGAGCGGGGAATTAATCCGAAGTGAATAACGCGCTCATCAGAATAAGGAAGTTTCAGGGATGCAGCTTTTATTGGGTCAACGTCACCAATAAGGTCCGCGATGGAAACATCAGGCGTTGCAAGCTTTTCGGTATAACGATCATCCTTATAAATCCACGCCACGGGAGTGTTATCATTTAGCTCTCTGATCTTATCCTTTCCGAAACGGGAGATAGGATCGAGCGGGTCGTCGTTCAATTCGGAGCCCTCGATCACAGGGATATAGTCATCAAGAAGGTTTACCATTAGTCTTGCAAGACGGGTCTTCGCCTGACCTCGCAATCCCAGGAGGTTAATATCGTGACCGGCAAGAATTGCACGCTCAAGGTCGGGGATCACAGTCTCCTCATACCCCCAGATGCCCTCGAAAACGGTCTCCTTATTGCGTAGTCGGCGTATGAGATTATCGCGAAGCTCTTCCTTAATTAGCTTTGACTTATATCCGGCGCTTTTGAGTTGCCCCAGCGTTTTAATTGTCGTGTGATCCATTCAGATGGTTTGATTTTTAGATTATGTACGATGGCCGGTGACCTCCCGGATTATAAACTCTTACGCCTGTTCCTTTTGAAATCCTCAAAGACCAGGTTACCTAATCCTTCGAGACTGCTGTAATATGCATTGCCGTTGTTTGCTTTAGTGAAATCACGAACGAATGCTTTCAGATAGGGATCGGTAGCGATCATGAAGGTAGTAACCGGCACCTTCAGTTTCCGTAGCTGCCCTGCGAGATTAAGCGTCTTACTCAGGATCTTTGGATCAAGACCAAATGCATTCTTATAATACTTGATCCCCTGTTTAATGCAAGTCGGTTTTCCGTCGGTGATCATGAAGATTTGTTTGTTTGTATTTTTCCTCCTTCGCAGAATATCCATGGCAAGCTCCAGGCCCGCGACTGTATTCGTGTGATAGGGTCCCACCTGCAGATAGGGGAGATCTTTGATCTCAATTTGCCAGGCGTCATCGCCAAAAACAAGTATGTCGAGTGTATCCTTCGGGTATTTCTTTGTGATAAGCTCGGCCAACGCCATAGCAACTTTTTTGGCAGGTGTGATCCTGTCTTCGCCATATAAGATCATAGAGTGAGAAACATCGATCATCAGCACCGTTGACGTCTGAGCTTTGTATTCCTGCTCCATGACCTCCAGATCTTCTTCAGTCATGAAGAAGTTGTCCAGGCCATGATTTATCTGCGCATTGCGGAGAGAATCTGTGACCGATATCTGATCGAGGGCATCGCCGAATTCATAATCTCGCCTTTCTGTAGTTTGTTCGTCACCGCGACCACTGTGCGGCGTGTTGTGCTCACCCGATTTGGATTTTTTCAATTTCCCAAAAATCTCCTCCAGCGCAGATTGTCTGAGATTCTGCTCGCTTTTTGCGTTGAGCTTGAATTCGCCATTAGGCCCCTTGTCGGTGATGTAGCCTTTTTTCTTCAAATCTTCGATGAAATCCCCGATTCCGTAGTCGGGATTGGTAAGGCCGTATTGCCGGTCAACCTCCGTAAGCCATTGAAGCGCTTCGGAAACGTTTCCTGCGGTAATTAGCACAAGCTGCATGAAAACCTTGAGAAGTTTTTCAAAGTCGCTCTTGGCTTTGTCAGACGGCGGCGTATAATTCGAAAAGCGGTAGCCTAGCATTGTTGCGCGGTTTTATACTAAAACCATTAAATACTGATTTCTGTTTCGACGGCAAAATTTAATTTCTCAGGGGATAATGTTCACGTGTAAGAAATTACTCTAAAATAAAAGCATTAGCGGTTTTAAGGCCGCTACTTTTGTAGTGTAAACAAAAACAAAATCCTCTGGTATGAAAAAGTCTGTTGCTGTCATCCTTCTGGCCTGCGTGTTCCTGTACTCATGTTCCGAATACACCTGCGCCACGTATGCTAAAAAGGAGCCTAAGAAAGATATACGGAAAAACCGAATATAAATACTCATTAACCTGAGCAAAAAGAGCCGCCGAGGTGTTAACCGGAGCGGCTTTTGATTTTATACAGCCTTGGGTGTTTTCTTCTTTTCACTAATTGTACCATAGATGTAATCCCACAGCGGCGAAGATACGCCGAAGACTACATCTCCGTTCTTGTAATGATGAATGCTATGATTAATCCAAAGAACCCTGAAGA
>DASVBA010000262.1:0-3897 GCA_036376095.1 Chryseolinea sp. | reverse complement strand
ATGCGATTGATGTCCGGCGAAAAGCAGCAGCCAGATCGTGGCAGGACCATTAAAATTGCGCGGGATGGTACGTACGAATGGATAAACTTTGGAATGCGAACACCAAATGGTATTGGTCTGGGCCCGGATGGCGAATTATTTGTTGCCGACAATCAGGGTGAATGGACGCCCGCCAATAAGTTGATACACGTTAAGAGGAACGAGTATCATGGAATGAGATGGGGGCTTCCGGATTCGTTGCCCGCAACTACACCAATGGCCGCACCGGCAATCTGGCTGCCGGAAAATGAAATCGCAAACTCTCCATCGGAACCCGTCTTGATGCGTGATGGTCCCTACAAGGGCCAGTTACTCCACGGTGACGTTACGTACGGTGGAATTCAACGGGACTTCCTGGAGAAGATCAATGGAGAATATCAGGGAGCGGTTTTTCGGTTTACCCAGGGCTTGGAGGGGGGAGTAAATCGTCTTTGCTGGGGTCCGGACGGCGCGCTTTACATCGGCGAGGTCGGTATGGTTGGAGGGTGGACATGGAAAGAGCGACAATATGGTCTTCAACGAATGAAGTACAATGGCAATCCCACCTTCGAAATGCTGGCAATAAGGGCTAAACCGAAAGGATTTGAAATTGAATTTACGATGCCAATCGAACAGAGAAAGTTAGACGCTGGCGAAATTTTTGTCCGGCAATGGTGGTATCTTCCTACGCAAAATTATGGGGGTCCGAAAATGGATTTAGAGGAATTAAAGATCGCGTCTGTTACGATTTCCGAAGATCGCTCGAGAATTTATCTGGAGATCCCAGGATTAAAAAAGGAACATGTAATCTATTTCAGGCTGCCGGAAGATCTACGTAGTTCAAGCGGTCAATCGTTGTGGTCGTCTGAATCGTGGTATACTTTAAATAACATTCCGAAGTAATCAAACGAACAATAAATGCTGCCTTTTGAAAATGAATACATCGGCCGCCGGAAGTTTATCCGCGAGTCAGGAACGCTGGCAGCGCTTAGCTTGATTGGACCATCGCTCAACGGCAATACCTTCACGAAGATGAAAAAACCCGCAAGCATCAGAATAAAAAATGTGGATTCGAACTTCGAACGCGAACCACTTTATCCCTATCGTTTCAAGGGAAGCGTGATCTCTGAAGGCTGGCAGACGGCAGCATACCTTGAATCGGAATCGGGTATCCACAAGGTTGGAATTGGTGGCCAGGGTATCCTTTGGTCGGATTCGAAAGTTTTTGCGGCGCATTCAGCCAACGGGGGTAATGCATTGATGTATGCAATGAGTGAACGGGCACTGCAAATGATGAAGGGCAATTCGTTCACAAATCCTTTGGAGTTGCTGGATCAGTTGCTGCCGGAGGTGTACGAGTACGGCAAAAAGATAACGGGTAATCCTGACCTGCGAAAAACATTTGCCCTGAATTCACTGGTATGCGTTGATAACGCAGCATGGTTGTTATATGCCGCTGAAAATAATATCACTAGTTTTGACGATTTGATCCCATCTCAATTCAAACCCGGACTATCCTATCGCAACAGCAAAGTGGCGAGTATGCCATCGTTCAGCGTTGGAGCAGATGTAAAAAAGATCAAAGCGGCGGCCGATGAGGGGTATTTTATTATGAAGCTTAAAACCGGCTCGTCGGGTACGCAGAAGGAAATGCTGGAAAAGGATATTGCTTTTCTTACGGCAGTCCATGCGGCAATCGGTCACTACGAAACACCTTATACAAAAAACGGCAAGATCCCTTACTACTTCGATGCGAACGAACGGTATGATGAGAAGAGTACCTTGCAACGATTTATCGACCACGCAAAAAAGATAGGTGCGTTTGACCAAATCGCGGTGATCGAAGAGCCGTTGGGAGAAAGAAGTGATGTCTATGTCGGGGACCTTGGTGTAACTATTGCAGCCGACGAAAGTGCGCATACCGTGGCAGACGCCGCCAAGCGTATAGAACAAGGATATTCCGCAATAGCCGTGAAAGCCATTGCAAAGACACTGAGCGAAACGATGCGGATCACGCAGCTTGCCCACGAAAAGAAAGTCACCTGTTTCTGTGCGGACCTTACTGTAAATCCTATTCTCGTTGACTGGAATAAAAATATCGCGGCGCGATTGGCTCCTTTTGCCAACATCGGCATCGGGCTACAGGAAACGAACGGCCATCAGTACTATAAAAACTGGAACACTATGATGAGCTACCACCCAAAACCCAATGGTACCTGGACACAAACAAAACAAGGAGTTTATATCACTGATAAGACTTTTTACGATGAAAGCGGTGGCATCTTCCTGCCATCACCACACTATGAACAAATGTTCACCCACGACGTCAAGTAGCATCTCTGCGCAACGGTAAACACAACAACCCACTCTCACACCTGGCTACCTGGTCCAGATACCCAGCTGCCTGCTAAAGACCATAATAAAAATGAAGACACTCATCCATGCGTCAACCATCCTCACAATTTTCATAGCCGGAATTGGCATAGCCGCAGCACAAGACCCCGAATCGCTTCCAAATATCCTCTGGATCAGCTGCGAGGACCTTAGTCCTCATTTCGATTTTTACGGGGACAACTCGGTACCTACGCCGAACTTAACCCGTCTTTCAAAGGAAGGAATTACGTATGATAACGTCTTCACCACGGCCGGTGTATGCGCTCCAAGCCGCTGTGCAATAATTACAGGCGTTAACCAGGTGACCGCCGGGGGACATAACATGCGTACACTATTGATACCCGAAAAGTCGGGGTTGCCGAAATCATATTCTATCGTGACGCCAGAGGGCATTAAAGCCTTTCCGGAATACTTAAGAGCGAAGGGGTACTATTGCACAAACAACTCGAAGACCGACTATCAATTCGTTGCACCGCCCACCGTTTGGGATGAAAATAGTGACAAGGCCACATGGCGCAATAGAAAAAAAGGTCAACCGTTCTTCGCCGTTGTCAATTTAATGGTAACACATGAATCACAGGTGTGGATGAGAAAGAGCCACCCGATGCATGTAGATCCTTCAAATGTGAAGCTCCCGCCGTTTTATCCAGATACCCGTACCGTTAGAACAGATGTGGCCCGATTCATGAGCAATGTTGTCGATCTTGACAGTCTCGTTGGCCGATTGATCAATCAGCTCGAGGAGGATCAATTACTGGAGAACACTATAATTTTCTTTTGGAGCGATCACGGGGATGGATTACCCTTTTTTAAACGCGAGCTTTATGACCGCGGTCTCCACGTGCCTCTTGTAATTCGATTCCCTGGAAAGAAGGACGCAGGCAAAAGAGACGCGCGTTTGATCAGCTCTATCGACCTTGCGCCTACCGTGTTGTCGCTGGCCGGAATTAAACCTCCACCGTATATGCAGGGCAAAGCGTTCCTTGGAAAATACCAGTCGAAGGAGCCTCACTCTTATATATATGCAGCCCGTGACCGGATGGACAGCGAATACGATCGGGTGAGGGCTGTGCGGGATACACGGTACAAGTACATTCGCAATTTCTATCCTGAGCGTCCACCGTATCAAAACATTGAATACAGGTTACAGCAAGATATGATGAAAGAGATGCTATTGATGAGGGACAACGGTGAATTGAATGCCACTCAAATGAAATGGTTCGCCCCGACAAAACCACGAGAAGAGCTATATGATCTGACGAATGATCCCGACGAATTCAACAATCTCGCGGATGACCCAAAACAAAAGGCCATACTGGATCGATTCAGAAAGGAAATGGATCGATGGTTAAAGGACGTTAACGATCTTGGGGCCCTGGAAGAAAAGCAAATGATTGCGTCGATGTGGAATGGCGATCATCCGCCCTCGACGGCAGACGTGCGTATCGACGTTATCAACAACCTCGTTACGCTTTCATGCGAGAC
>DASVBA010000259.1:0-2901 GCA_036376095.1 Chryseolinea sp. | reverse complement strand
GATGATTCATTCCAGGACGTCAAGACCATTTTTGATAAAGATAATCTCGAAAAGACGCTTGGTGAGGTAGTGTCAGCAGTAGACAAGAGGCAAATACGTATAGCTGAGACAGAAAAGTATCCTCACGTTACGTTCTTCTTTTCTGGAGGAAGAGAGCAGCCTTTTCCCGGAGAGTCCCGAATACTCTGCCCCTCACCTAAAGTTGCAACCTATGATCTGGCCCCCGAAATGAGCGCTAACGATATAAAGGATAAGATCATCCCAGAGTTAGATAGCAAATCCGCCGACTTTATATGTCTCAATTTTGCAAACCCTGACATGGTAGGACACACGGGGGTATTCGCGGCCGCTGTGAAGGCATGCGAAACTGTCGACTCCTGCGCGCAGAAAGTGACGGAAGCAGCGTTACGGAACGGGTATACCACTATTATTATTGCGGATCACGGAAATGCTGACATTATGATCAATGAAGACGGCACCCCGAATACAGCCCACACTACGAACCTAGTGCCCTGCATTCTTGTTGACGATTCGTATAAGGGTAAATTAAAGAATGGCAAGCTCGGCGATCTGGCCCCAACCATCCTGACTTTAATGGGTATAACTATTCCTAAACAGATGACCGGAGATATCCTGGTCGATTAACAGTACTGGTATCTCTATATATGCATCGTTTAATCGTCCTTGGTCTATTCGGTTTTTTGGTTTCTTGTTCAGAGGGCAAAAAAATCGAAGCCCTTTATCCAGTTGATAGTCTTCTCAATGCCCAGGCCAGATACCTGGCTGAAAAGAAAGCGCTCTTGAAGAAGGTGGTTGCTCTGAGCGGAAAAGAAGAAGAAATATCGTTGTCTCCGAAAGACATCATCGCCTGGCGAAACGAACTTGAGGCCTTTACTGCTCTTGACGTCATCAATAAGCCAATCAACAGGCGCTATTATTCAGTCGAAGATCTTTCGGACAACAGAAGCAACTTGAAGGTGAAATCTTTTGCGACGAAGGAAGACCTTCCGGTTAGATTCATTAAGATTTACTATTACAAAGAACCAAACAAGTTAAGAAGACTTGAGGCGCAGTTTAAGGAATCGAATTCACTTTATAACAGTTCACGCGATCTGGCAATGGATTTCCAACAGTTTGGTGACACCATTGTTCTGACGTCGTACAATATTATTGGGGGACAAAAAATGTTGTTAGATGATTCTGTACAGTATCGAGTAAGCGGGTCGTTGTCCATATTAAATTGAAATTATCATGGCTAAGAGAAACAGGGAGGCATTACGTGAAGAGGATAAGAGGCCTATCAGTAAAAAAAGCCTGCGCCAGCTTCTTGAGGTCTTCAAATTCACCAGAGCATACAAAGGATGGTTCCTTATCGGGTTGGCGTCACTGGCGCTATCGACTGTGACTATTCTGGCCTTTCCCTACCTGGCCGGGGCACTGCTAGATGTTGCCCAGGGCAAATCAGTTCCATATTTAGAAACCATTGATCAAGTAGCCATTACGTTGATTGTCGTCCTTTTCACACAGGGTATCTTTTCCTTTACCCGCGTTTATACGTTTTCTCTCGTAAGTGAACGCTCACTTGCTGACCTTAGAGCGGCCCTTTACACACGCATCATATGGCTCCCGTTTAGCTTTTTCGACAAAAGAAGAGTTGGCGAGCTGATGAGCCGGATCACGTCAGACGTTGGCACCTTGTCTGATATGTTTTCCTTTACATTAGCCGAACTACTTCGGCAAGTACTGACTTTGGTGTTTGGCACTGCTATCATTTTTTATTTGACTCCGAAGCTCACGGCCTTCATGCTGTTGACTTTCCCTATCCTGGTCGTTCTCGCTCTGATCTTCGGCAAGTACATCCGTAAGCTGTCGAGAAAAACGCAAGACAAGTTGGCGGCGGCAAATGTGGTAGTGGAAGAATCGCTGCAATCCATCTCAGTTGTTAAGGCGTTTACGAATGAACTTTTTGAAATCGCTAGATATACGGCGTCGCTCAAGGAGGTTGTCCATGTTGCAATTCGCACTGCCAGATTTCGAGGCCTGTTTATTTCGTTTGTAATCTTTGCATTACTTGGAGGTATTGTCGCCGTCGGGTGGTATGGGGCTTCGTTACTTCAATCAAACTCTCTCACGGTTGGAGAGTTGTTCTCATTCGTGATCTATATGGCGTTCATTGGTGGGTCGATCGCTGGTCTCGGCGACTTGTATGCACAATTACAGCGCGCCATCGGTGCGACAGAAAGAGTTTTCGAAATTTTACACGAAAAGGATGAACAGGAATTGGCAGGAGCAACGGGCATAAAACTTAATGGTGAAATTGAATTTCAGGATGTGTCTTTTTCTTATCCTACCAGGAAAGAATTCACGGTACTGAAGCAATTAAATTTTATGATTAGGCCAGGCGAAAAGGTTGCCCTTGTCGGTGCAAGCGGTTCCGGCAAGTCCACGATCATAAACCTTCTGATGCGCTTTTATCCGGTTGAGTCAGGAGCCGTGAAAGTTGATGGCATTTCGGTCCAGGATTTTAATCTGACAGCATATCGCAAGAATATTGGCATCGTGCCTCAGGAGATTATATTATTTGGTGGTACGATTAAGGAAAATATCATCTATGGTAAGCCCGCGGCAACGTTCGACGAGATAAGGGAGGCGGCGCGTAAAGCTAATGCATTAGAGTTCATCGAAAGTTTTCCAGAGAAATTCGATACCGTTGTGGGAGAGCGCGGCGTTAAACTGTCAGGGGGTCAGCGGCAACGAATTGCAATTGCCCGGGCAATACTAAAGGATCCAGCCATCCTGGTCCTGGATGAAGCGACTAGTTCACTAGACGCCTACTCAGAAAAGTTGGTACAGGAAGCACTCGAAAAGTTAATGGAGGGACGGACGTCTATAATCATAGCC
>DASVBA010000253.1:0-4321 GCA_036376095.1 Chryseolinea sp. | reverse complement strand
GCTTCCACACTTTGAATGGAACAACGTGACCGAAAATTCTTTTCCTAACGGATGGGCTGGTGTATTCGCGTCTATCCCTTTTGCGATTTGGTTTTTTCTGGGAATTGAAGGAGTAGCAAACGTAGCGGAAGAAACTATCGATCCTCAACGCACTGTTGCTAAAGGTTTCGGATCGGCGATACTAACGCTTATCGCCTTGTGTGTGCTGGTCTTCTTAGGGTCGGTGGGGGTTGCAGGCTGGGAAGCTATAGTTTTTGCAAAGGATGGCTCAATTTCCGATTCACCACTGCCGCTGGCGTTAAGCCATATCGTGGGCGACAGTAGCTTTCTTTATCATTTACTGATCACCGTCGGACTATTTGGGTTAGTGGCTTCATTTCATGGCTTAATGCTCGCGTCGGGGCGATCTACTTTTGAGTTTGGAAGAGTTGGCTTTGCGCCGGCCGTCCTGGGACGAATTCACAATCGCTTTAAGACACCTGCAAACGCGCTTATTGTAAACATGATGATAGGCATCGTAGCATTGCTGTCCGGACGTACCGGCGATATCATTACAATATCGGTTTTTGGCGCCCTCACCCTTTACGTAATCTCTATGTTAGCGCTGATGCGACTGAGAATAAAGGAGCCGAATCTGACGCGTCCTTATAAGGTGCCAGTTTATCCCGTTGTTCCGTTAGTGGCTTGTTTTATCGGACTGATTTCCCTGGTTTCATTGGCGATCTTTAATCAACGCCTTTGTTTTCTGTACCTGATCATCATTGGAGTGTGTTATGGGATTTTTAAACTTTGGAATCTTCGAAATACCGGTGAATAAATTCGTAATTTTTGCTTTTGATTCAACGTATGGACAAGAAGCTGGTACTTGACTATGTTAAGAAGCATCCTTCGGGAAAAGTTAAAATAGCCATCACCGACATTGACGGGATACTCCGCGGCAAATACATCTCCGTGGAAAAATTCCTGTCTGTTATTGAAGACCATACGGGATTCTGCGATGTTGTTTTTGGATGGGATGCGAACGATTCAGCATACGACAATACCTCCTACACCGGATGGCATACCGGTTATCCGGACGCCCCCGTCCGTCTTGATATTTCGACGTTCAGAAAGATCCCCTGGGAAAACGACTTACCATTTTTCCTGGGTGAATTGTTGGATGAGCAAAAAGGGCCATCACCTATCTGCCCTCGACAACTTGTAAAGAGACTGTCGAAAGAAGCGGACGATCTTGGGTTTAGTGCGGTGTTCTCGCAGGAGTTCGAGTGGTTCAATTTTTCTGAAACGCCGCACTCAGCCAGTCAAAAAAATTTTCGCAACCTGACGCCTACAACACCGGGCATGTTTGGTTATTCGATCCTTCGCAGCAGCTTGCAAAATCCCTTTTTCACCGATCTTTTTGAACTCCTCCGAAAATTCGGCGTACCACTTGAAGGTCTTCATACAGAAACCGGGCCTGGAGTGCTTGAAGCTGCCATCGCATACGCTCCACTCCTTGAGTCAGCCGACCGCGCAGTTCTATTTAAGTCTGCTGTAAAGGAAATTGCGTATAAGCATGGCGTTATGGCGACCTTCATGGCGAAGATCCACGAAAATCTGCCGGGATGCGGCGGTCACATACATCAGAGTCTGTGGGATCGCAGCCAGAAGAAAAATCTTTTTTACAGCGGTTCCGACAAAAAACATATGAGCGAAGAAATGAAATCATATGTTGCCGGCCAGTTGTTTTGTTTACCGCATATACTTCCAATGTACGCCCCCACTATTAATAGTTACAAAAGACTTGTTGAAGGCGCGTGGGCTCCGACCACACTTACGTGGGGAATGGATAACAGGACTGTGGCACTACGTATTTTATCCGGCGGGACAAAATCGTGCCGGTTGGAGACGAGAGTGGTGGGATCAGATGCGAATCCTTATCTCGCTATGGCTGCGGCATTAGCGTCAGGGCTGTATGGGATACGTAAGAAGATGAAATTAAAACAGCCCGAGACAATTGGAAACGGTTACCGCGACTATTCCAAAGGAACACTGCCTTCCACCCTGCATGATGCTACCGGACATATGAAGGACTCTGTTGTGGCGAAGGAAATATTGGGAGAAAAGTTTATAGAACATTTCATCCAGACACGCGAATGGGAATGGAGGCAACATCTTAAAGCGGTAACCGACTGGGAATACCGTCGATACTTTGAAATAATTTAGCTCATTAACCTGATTACACTATCATTAGTATGACCTTTGATAAAGTTTATCAATTCAATTTTCCAACGATCATCCGTTTCGGAAAGGACGCCAGCAAAGAGCTTGACGGATATCTTACCAAGAACAAGATCTCAAAACCACTGATAGTAACGGACAGCACGGTTGCACAATTGGATTTTTTCAGGTCCATGATAAGTGGATTAAAGAAGAAAAACCTGTCTATCGAAGTGTTCAGTGACATTCATAAGAATCCGGTGAAGTCAGACGTGTACAAAGGCACGACCGTGTACGACGAAACTCACCGCGACGCCATTATTGGTATTGGCGGCGGCGCGGCGCTTGATGTGGCGAGGGCTATCGTTTTGCGTGTAAATCATCGTGAAGATCTCTTTAAATATGATGACCTCATCGGTGGTGATGTATTTGTGACGAACGAGGTGCCCCATTTTGTTACTATCCCTACAACGGCTGGGACAGGTAGCGAAGTAGGGAGAAGTGCGATCATCTCTGATGATGTCACCCATCAGAAAAAAATTCTCTTCGCGCCGAAGCTCATTGCTAAAATTGTTTTTGCTGATCCGGTTCTAACCATGGAGTTGCCGGCACCGATCACAGCTGCCACCGGAATGGACGCGCTAACCCATAATATGGAAGCATATCTTGCAAAAATGCCACATCCTATGTGTGAAGGTATCGGATTGCAGGGCATATCTCTTATCAGCAAGTCGCTGGAAAAGGCGGTAAATAAGCCAGATCTCGAGTCCCGAAGCAATATGCTAATGGCGTCGCTTATGGGAGCGGTTGCGTTTCAAAAGGGATTGGGTGTGGTACATTCTCTGGCACATCCGTTATCGTCGCTGCTGGATACGCACCACGGCCTGGCTAATGCCGTGAATATTCCATATGGTATGGATTTCAACATCGAAGGATTTGAAGATAAATTCAGACAGGTCGCACGCACCCTTGAATTAAAGGAAGAGAACGGCAAAGCAGTGGTTAAGTATCTTTTCGATCTCAACTCCAGCATAAATATTCCCCACCGGCTTAGCGCAATTGGCGTGAAACGTGAGCACATTGATACGCTGGCTGACCTGGCCATTGCAGACTTTGCACATCCCAACAATCCGAAACCAGTAACACGCGAAGACTTTAAGATGCTGTACGAAAAAGCACTTTAGTAAAATGAACAAGGTCGTCATAGGAATTACGGACGGACGATTGTACGACAATTATGCCGGTTGGATTACCCAAGCTGGCAATGTCGAGCTCGTGCGTCTCGGTTACCGTTTCGGCAATGCTGAGGACATCAACCGGTGTGATGCACTGTTTATGACTGGCGGGGAAGATGTGCATCCGAGATTCTATGGTAAGACTGAATACATCGAACAATATAGTTTGAGCGATTTCGACGAAAAGAGGGATGAATTCGAAATTGCGTTGCTGGCACAGTGGCAGGTGTCAAAAATACCGCTGCTAGGTGTTTGCAGAGGCCTTCAGCTTGTCAATGTTTTTTTAGGTGGAACATTGATCCCTGATCTTCCCTCATTTGGAAAATTCAATCATTCGCGAAAACAAAAAGATCCACGATACCATTCGGTAGAAGTTGATCCTAATAGTCAGCTCTATTCGATGTTAAAGACCACATCTGGTGAGGTCACTAGTATTCATCATCAAAGCATCGACAGGATTGCTCCCGGTCTGGTCGCGAACGCGATCACCAACGATGGTGTTATTGAAGGAGCCGAGTGGCTGAATCCCGCGGCAAAAGCACCAATGGTCCTTGTGCAATGGCATCCGGAAGCGATTGCCGATAACGAGAGTCCATTCGCCAAAAACATACGCGAACATTTTATCAAACTCATACAGTGAATTTTTGAATTATGCGCATTATCAATCCAGCGACGGAAGAGGTTATTAAAGACTTAATTGAAGATACCGAGACAACGTTGCAATTAAAGTACAAATCGTTACATGCTGCTCTTGCTGACTGGCAGCAGCAGCCGCTGAACGATAGGGTCAAATGTCTGATCAGGTTTTCAGAGTTGCTTAAAACAAACATCGAGGAACTATCACAGGTGCTGACATCGGAAGTTGGTAAGCCGTTGCAACAGTCACG
>DASVBA010000060.1:0-4138 GCA_036376095.1 Chryseolinea sp. | reverse complement strand
AAAGCATTTTCAGCTGCAACCAAAAAGCTATATCAGAATCTTCACGACCAACTTTTAGAGTGGTGCCCATCGATTTGTTTGGAAGAGTTTGATCTCCAACAATGGACTGAATTTCGAAATTTCCTTAAGCACAAAAAGAAGCATTCCACGAATACTATTTGTATTCGCCTTAACAAACTTAAGGCGATGATTAAATACTTGAAGTCAACAGGACATAAGATTCCTCTGGCAAATTTCCCATTGCCCCAAGAGGAGATAAAAAAGGTATTTCTGGATTTAAAAGATCTCGAGCTGCTTGTGGACTACGCTCCTTTAACTGTAGCAATGGGTGAAATTAAAGACCTTTTTCTATTTCAATGTTACACTGCGCTTCGGGTAAGCGATTTAAAGAGGCTTAGCATGATCCATTTAAAAAAGTTTGAAGAAATGAATTTCATTTCCATGTCAGCCTACAAAACCAACAAGCCGATTATGATTCCGCTAAATGACATTGCATGGAATATTCTAGAAAAGCACAAATTTGTTTTACCTTCAATTACCGAGCAGCATTACAACCGCGAAATAAAGAAATTACTGCGATTGGCTGGGGTATCTACCACTTTTGAGTGGCAAACTTATGATGACAATGGAAAGAAAATTTTTAAAACAAAATTCTTGTATGAGATCTTCACGAACCATTGCTGTAGTCGGACCGCTATCAAATATTTCTTTTCACGGGGATATACGCCGGATCAAGTGGCGAGAATTGTTGGTAAATCATTGGATACAATTATGAGTTACTACTATGAGGAAGCATCTGAAGATGACATTATAATGCGAACAAAGCAATTCAAGAATGTTTGAGGCGCTTGAATCACCTTAAACATGCGTCAATAAATAGGAACCTGCTTGTTATTTTGACACCATACAACTGGAAAAGCTGCTTTAAAAATGTACAGCGGTTCGAATCCGCTCGAGACCTCTCATAACCCATATTACAGTTCATAATACGGGTTTTTATTTTATTAGTACACTATTAGTACACTTTTGGGTTTGCTGATCGTCAAAAACCCTCGACCTTTGCACTGCTGTATACATATAAATTGTTGTGATACGTACACGCGAAGATCTTGAATTCTTAAGGGTTCGCGAAGGCCATTTCTTACATTTCACGTGCCACCATTCCTTCAATCACAAGCTAGTATTTTTCGGGTAGAACGTCAACGATTGTCCCCGATTCAGTATACAGTTAGCAAACTGGAACGATTTGTTTTAATTTTTTGGTTCTTGAAATTTACTTCGCGGCAGAACTATGTACTTGAAAACGAATTATACCCTGGCTATCTCATTTGTTTGCTGTAGACGAGCCGTTGAAAAATTGTCCCTTTCTATTTTTGCCGCTTTGCGGATCGAAAACCTTTAAATCCTCTGACGTTTTATGTCTATAATACAAATTGAATTTTGATAAGATGTCTCACGACCGTCCGCTCTTTGAATCACGAGTCACCCGGAATGAATATTTTCCCCGCCCGGCAAAGTGTGACGATTGTTGGAATCGGCCTTACTATACCGCACTGGTGTTAATAGCGTTGATTGTTACGCGAACGGTGAACTATAAAACTGCTAACTCCAATCGTTGTTTAATATATTGACAATTCCCATACCGCGAGGGGGATTTCAATTGAAGAAAGGATTTCGGAAATATGCCTGTGGTAGTTCGTGATTAAGTGGTGAGCCTGGTGTATTTTAGGATGAAACATCAGAAAATGGCATAGACTACTTCATGGTACTAATGACTAGATACTAAATACTCGGTACTTCTTAGAACTTTTAGTGAAACAATATAACGCACGTAAAACGAATACTTATTACCGGCGCGACTGGCAATGTCGGCAGGGCTATCCTTGCTCATATGCAAAATAATTCCACGAGCGAGGCATTCAAGGCGTCTTATGCTGACACTCTCAACGTCGATGAGTTATATTTTAATTTTGATAATCTTGAGAAGTCAAAACCTTCGCTGGCAAATCTGGACGCTCTTTTTTTGCTTCGGCCTCCACACATCTCTGATACCAGAAAGTATTTTCAACCCATGATCGATCATTGTGTTGAATCGCAGGTTCACCATATCTGTTTCTTTCTGTTCAGGGCGCTGAACGTAGTTCAATTATTCCCCATAACCGAATTGAGAAGATGATAGCAAGTGGGATTCCTTATACATTCATCCGGCCTTCTTACTTCATGCAAAACCTGATAACCACATTGAAGTCCGACATTAAAAGAGGTGCTATTTTCTTGCCTGCAGGGAATGCAAAATTCCTCTGGGTAGACGTCGACGATATCGGTAAAGTGATAGCACAGATACTAAAGGCGCCAGTGTTGCATCAAAATAAGGTTTACACAATAACAGGCAGTGAGTATTTCACTTTTGGAGAAGTGGCTACACTTTTGTCCAAAGCTGTTGCTAAAAAAATATGCTATGAAAGTCCGGGCTAATTAAATTCTTTCACCGTAAAAAAAGGGAAGGAGTTAAGACCCCATACATTATAGTAATGGTCTTGCTGCACTTCCTGGCGAGGTTTGAGGCGACACCAAAAATATCGTCGGATATTTTCGATTTGACGGGCCATAAACCTAAAACGATCCTGGAATTTATCCTCAAACATAATAATGAGTTTGTCTGAAATAGACTGATGCTACACTTGACAGGACGCCGAGGTATTCGCCGCTCGTGGTGTGTGAAAATTCTAATTGCATTTAATGCTAACGACCATATTCGGATAGCGGCTGCCACGACAAACTCACCCCTGATGCTAACATCCGTGAAAGGGTTTGCTATAGCCTTAGAGTTTACTTTCATAACAATTTCCTGAAAGTCGAATACTTCAATAGAAGAAGCTCGCTGCGTAAACGTAACTTTTTGGGCGAAAGCTATCTGGGCTACCAGCAGACTGAGAATCGTTAGATATCGGACCATAATGCTTAAAGCTTTAAACACTCAAGATATTCTAATTCTGGTTTCGAATGGCGCATGCTTGAAAGATATTTGCCGGTTGTTTCCAGCGGCCCGGCTATTGTGATTACTTGTTAAACATTTCGGGTATTCAAAAACATGTGATGAAACCTTCATCTCGAATTACATTTGCCACAAGGAGTATCCCTATTCTTACCAGGTATCTATGATGTTAGTTTAGAGTAATTAGTCCTACTCAGGAGTTGGCCATTAGAACACTATGTCTCTATCTCATAAATGAAGGGTCACAACGATCCTTTAGATTTGAATCACTACTATATCTAATAACCTTAGTTAAAGTGGTGATTAAGGCACAAATTAACATGACAAAGGAGGGCTAACCGTCTAGAGTGGACTCGCACGATGCCAAATTGTATGAGGCTAAGGATCTCCAACAATTGTTACGGTATTACTATTTAGCCTATTAACTGTAAGTAACCCACCTCTTTCAAGAGGGCTCCACGTAAATCCTTCGGTAGCATTATTGCCACTTTCGATTACAGGTTTTCCATCCAGGAGAATGGAAGTCGGCTTCCGAACCAGATGTACGGTCTCCTGGCCACGCTTATTAAATGTTCGGTAATATATTCTCACTTTATTGACGTCAATATCGCGAACAACAGGAACGATTGCTTTATTGATGTTGCCCCAGTACTCAATGTGTTGAATTATTGACGTCGAATTGAGAACATGATCAGCCGTCCCGGTTGCGAGTGAAGGCAGAGCCTCGAAAGCACGCAAGTAGTGTCGAATGTAGTCGCCATATCCGTCAGTGAGCCAGTTCTCGTCTCGAGGATACCTATTCTTTCCATCCGTGTCGACCATATAGGTCGCCCAGTTTAACTGACGTATGGCATGTTCAATCCTGCTTTGATCCTGTGAAAGGGATGAAAAAAGGAGTTCATCGGCAGCCTGGCGCGACGTGTGACTGTTGCCAGGCGTCCGGTAAGCGGTTTGCTCATTCACAACGGTTACACCATACGCTTTCCAGCTGTCGTTTCCTAATGTCTTATAGACCCAATCGATAATTCGCTTCACATCTGTCTTCCAGTCCGGAAAGTGGGCCCGGTGTTCCATAATAAACCGTGCCCAGGTCATCGCATTGATTTGCGTATCGCTCCAGCCTGGAATATCTTCAAAGAATGG
>DASVBA010000647.1:0-2176 GCA_036376095.1 Chryseolinea sp. | reverse complement strand
CGTTCGACGTTTATGATGGATATGACGGATGCTGAAAAAGCTACCATGCAACAACACGTGGTGTATTGGTCTAAATTGCTCGACAAGGGAAACGCTATCGCCTACGGTCCTGTCCTTGATCCGAAGGGAGGCTATGGTGTGGGTATCATCTGCGTAGATAACGACGAGGAGCTTCATAAGCTGATAGCGAACGATCCGGCAAATGGCCTGAATAGGTATGAGTATACGCCGATGAGGGCGGTTTACAAGCAGAGCTGATTGCTGTTGGTCCAACGCTGAAGCATCAAATGTTTCGTGACAGGAAGAAGGAATTGTCAGAATATAACTATCTTCCTGAACAACCCCCCGCATTATGAATCGCAGAACATTTGTTAAAAACTCAACAGTGGCGGCAGCCAGCGTTAGTGTTTTCGGCTCCATCTTTTGGAACGGCCGCAGCTTTGAAGGAAATAACCCAACGACGACCGACATCCTCGGACCTTTTTACCGGCCAGGTTCTCCGATGCGAAGCAATATTGCTCCACCCAATAGTGTAGGTGAACCCTTCACAGTAAGCGGAACAATTTTTCAGCTGGACGGAAAGAAACCGATGGCCGGTGCTCTCGTGGAAGTTTGGCAGTGCGACGAAAAAGGCGCTTACGATAACACTTCCGAAGAATACTTATGCCGTGGAGCTGTAAAGACTGGCGCGGACGGCAAGTATACGTTTAAGACGATCATTCCCGTACCCTATAGTGTTGGTTCAGGCTTTCGACCTGCCCACATACACATGAGAATCTCCAGCGCCGATCACCAGGATCTTATCACACAGATCTATTTCAAGGGAGATCCTCACCTTAAGGACGATTCAAGTTCCGCCTCGCCACAGGCAGTGAATCGCATTCTGGAGATCAAGAATTCCGGCAAGGATAAATTTGTGACGTTCGACATCATCATGAACAAACAATTTCCGTTGGAGGCTGCTGCGTACAAAAAACTTACCGGACTTTATAGCCTTAATAACAATAAGATGTACGAGTTTCTGAACGATGGTGATCTATTGTTTGTGAAGTCGGATGGGTTGATGGTCGCCGCGTTGGAATACAAAGGCAATAATCAATTTGAAGACTCCAGCGGATATAAAGTTCAGTTCCAGTTTGCACAAAGCGGTCCAACAAAAATAAAGATCACGGATGAAAATGGTAAAGTACAAGAAGGTGTTAAATACATCAAGTACCCGGACTGAAGCGACCAATCGATGAATTCAAACGAACTAAAATCTTTACAAGAACCCCTTAAGAAAAAGTATAAAACAGAGCCCGGCGCTGCTCTTATTACGCTCAGGGCGAAATCAAGACTTGGGGATGGAGTGACCTGTAAGATCGAAACAGGCAAGGCGATGGTTGAAGCCGGTTTACATCCGGCGACGGGTGGGGATGGGCTCTCCGCCTGTTCTGGCGACATGTTACTGGAAGCATTGGCGGCGTGTGCGGGTGTGACCTTGAATGCAGTAGCCACCGCTATTGATTTTCCCTTGAAAGACGCGTCGGTCTACGTTGAGGGTGACCTTGACTTCAGAGGCACACTGTCGGTCGACCGGGACGCTCCTGTTGGTTTCAAAAGTATCCGGTTGAAGTTTGATCTTGATACGGATGCAGATGCTGAACGGATCGACAAACTGATCAAGCTGACCGAACGTTATTGCGTTGTCCTTCAAACACTCAGCCGGGGCAATGAAGTTTCGGTTTCAGTGAGCCAATAGTCGATCGCTTCATGATGAATTATTTTATCGTCTGGCCGATCATCTTGTCAGTTTTTTCTGCCTGCTTTAAGAGATTCATAGTTATCTCTGGCTGATCCAATACCACTACTTCGCTTGTATCTCCAAGTACGTCGTCAATAAGTCCGAATTCTTTTGCTTCGGGAGCGCTCATGTACTTGTCGCGGAGGAAATACTCTTCGATCTCTTTCCACGTATGTCCCGAATGTTTGCCCATGAGATGGAACAGTTGCGTTTGAATCCGTTCCTGTTCGCGCGTGGCAATTCTAACGTCTTCGGTATAACCTTTTGCACCTCCGCCGGTCGGATGCATATGTATGGTGGCGTGGGGCAGGGCATAACGTTTGCCTTTGTGGCCGGCAGTAAGCAGAGCCGTTCCCATGCTCGCCGAAACACCAACAGCTACCGTTGAGACGG
>DASVBA010000239.1:0-7294 GCA_036376095.1 Chryseolinea sp. | reverse complement strand
TGTTCTGAGAAAACCTTTACCATTGCTATAATTCCTTTTACGTACGAGCACACAAATTTTCACACCCTCAAAAAGGGCGATACGGTCAACCTCGAATTTGACATCATAGGAAAGTACGTCAAGAGATTATTAAGCTAGGCGGTTGATTTGGATTGAAGCTGATTTGTTAACTTACTCAAAATAACCCTCAACGCCATGATAGACCAACTCATCAAACTCGTACAACAAAACGCAGACGAAGCGATCGTAAAGAACAACGCTCTGCCCAATCAATTCAACAATGCAGCAATTGAAGAAGTAGCCAACCAGATTTTCAACGGCATGCAAACTCAGGTGAAAAGTGGAAACATGCAACAAGTTACTTCAATGTTTTCAGGAGGAAATATGAGCTCTTTGGTTAATAATCCCATGGTGGCTCAGATCATCTCCAACATAGCTGGAAATTTCGCGTCGAAGTTCGGCGTATCCGAGCAAACGGCGAGGAGCATTGCCATGAGTCTGATTCCACAGGTAATGAATCAATTTGTCAACAAAACTAATAATCCCAATGATGGCGACTTTGACTTGCAGGATATGCTGCGAGGGTTTACCGGTAACAGTGGTCTGAACTTAAACGATGTACTCGGTAATGCTGGAGGTGCTTCGTCAAAAGGAGGACTTGGGGATCTTGGGAATGTCTTAGGAAACATTCTGGGAGGACGATAAACAAGAATTTTAGCCGGTTTATTGTGGAGAGGCGCGCCGCTTCGCTACCAACATTCCTGTGTGGATATACAGCTTGAATACCAGCCATCCGAAAAGGATACCGATCAACGCGCCGACGAGGATATCTCCGGGATAGTGAACACCAAGATAGATCCTCGTATAACTAACAAACGCCGCCCACAGAAATAGCCAGTTGATCCATGGTTTTTCCTGCTTTAGAAGGCAGCTTAGGAACATAGCCATCCCAAAGGTGTTTGCTGCATGGCTTGACGCAAACCCATAATTTCCGCCGCTATAACCGTTTACAAGGTGAACCAATCCTTGCAACGATGGTTCGTGCGAGGGCCTCAGCCTTTCAAAAAACGGCTTCATCAGGGAGCTGGTGAATTGATCAGTCATGAGGATCAATAATCCAATCGAGAGCAGCACACCCCAGGACCTCTCCTTAAATACCCTGAATAGTTGATATAACAAGAAGGCATATAAAGGAACGGAGGCCGCGGTTTTTGAGAACAACTCCATAACCGGATCCAGCCATTTCGTGTGCATCCCGTTAAAAATCAGGAATAGCTGTTTGTCAAGCTCAATTATGGCGTCGATCATTGGCGAACCTGGATTGTAGCATTTTCATTTTCGCTGCGGATCCATTCAAACGCTTCTTCGATGGACTTAAAAAAACGCTGCTCAGCACCTAGCCGCTTTACATTTTCATTGATACCATTCAGATAATCGATGACTACTGGGTTTGTAACATCAGGCCGAACAGCTGCAATCTTTTTTAAACCGTTCTCTATCGCATGAGGCAGTATGTCTTCAAACATCCATCGCTGATCTTCGTACGTGATAGGTCCCTGATTAGACATATCGGCGATATAATTCGGTGTGTTGTAGGAGTGCACAAACTCCAGGCATTTCTTGAACACCAGCCTGTATTGTTCACTGGTAACATTACGTTTCCAAATAACGCCGGTTGCGTTGACCTTCGCATCGAAGAAAATCTCTGCATGTTCTTCCTCGTAAAGAAGTTGTCGATCAATATTCACCGGCTTCTGAAGGCGGACCGTGAACTTCGCATACCTGTTGATCTCGCTTTCTACTTCGATATTGCCGCCAAGCGATTCACATTGGAGTTTTACCAGGTAGAGTCCCAGGCCCTTTCCTTCCGTATGAAAGTGGAATCGTTTATATAACCTGAAAAGACTTTCCTGATTTTGTTTGATATCTATACCGAGTCCATTATCCCTTACTTCAATTATATAAAAGCGATCATCTTCCCTCGCAAATACGTCTATCACCGGCTGTCGTTCGCTCGATCGGTACTTAACCGCATTACTGATCAGGTTGTAAATAATACTGTTCACCATCGGCTTGATCGAATATATGTGCCGGCACGCAATAAGATCCTTGTTAAGGATTACATTGTTCAGCTCGAATTCTCGTTTCATCACCATAGCGATCTCTTCAAGTTCGCTTTCCAGGTCGATCTTCTGCCGGATCTTGAAAATATCATGCCGGATATCAATGATTTTGTTCAAGTCCTTAATGATCTGGTCCAGATTTTTTGATGAAGTTTTGATGTGTTCAACAATCAGGCTGTCGTTACCCTGCAGTTGTTTTGGATTTAAAAGCTCGAGGAGTCCTAACAAACTTGCTACGGGTCCCCGAAGATTGTGGGAAACGGTATATGAAAACTGTCTAAGCTCGTTGTTGTGTTTGATAAGCTCCGTGTTGGCTTCCGTAAGGTGAGTGTTTTTCTCAATCAGCTCTGACTCGAGCGATTGGTTCTTATTAAAAAGCAGCTTTCGTTGTTCCTCTATGAGGCGGTTGGCCTCTATCAGCTGATTTTGGTTGGAGTAAAGGATGTCACTCTGCGCCTGGATCTCTACGCTTTGTGCTTCGATTTCTGCGCTGCGTTCGTGAAGAGCCTTGTTTGCTTTGTTGAGCTCATTAATCAACTCAATGTTGCGATCTTCATTTTGTTCAGATACCCACTTAAGGAAGAGCAGGCTGCCAATCACTATCCAGTATGTAATAAAAACAACGACGTTTGTGAAGTAATAGTTGAGGACCTTGAGTTTGTCCTGTTGGTATGGAACGCCAAAAATAGAGTGAAGAGGGTCATGAGCCAACAGGATGGCAATACCAATCCCTGCGCAGAGGAACAATGGCACTTTTTCCTTGAGAGAAAAAATTATCCAGGGAATAACACAACTTCCCAATACAACGATCCTGAAGGTAAAATAATCAAGCTCCTGTTGATGATCGTAATAAATTTGCTTTGAGTAGATAGAAAGACTCGTAACAAGAAGGGGCGGCCCGATGCTGATCCATGCCCTGCTCAAATTAATTCGTCCAATGGAGTTAAGGAAAACCGTGAGCAGTGCGGCTATTCCAAGTACAGGTATGGCAAAGGTTACAACGTTCCAGCTGTACCAAACAAAATAGGAGACTGCGGTGAAGAGACTTAGGGTAAAAAGGATGAGCCCAATGGCATTTGAAAGCTTAACGCCTCGTTTTGCGGATGGGGTCAAGGCAAAGCCAGTTCCTGTATTTAGTAGCGATGATACAACATTCATTGAGGGTCCAGTAATCCCTTCAAAGTTAGTAAATAAAGCAAGAAATTGGTCACTGATCGATTGAACCGGACTTCCACCGTTGGCCAATCACTATTTTTGTATAGCTGAACCCGACAGCATAATCGACATCAGTCCGACACAAACACTGTCGATTTTGTGTACATTGTATGGTAATCTGTTCGGTACTTTTTTATGGAAAAATTTGACCTCGTAGTCATCGGTGCGGGCCCATCCGGGTATGCCGCGGCGATGCGAGCCCTGGATTTTAAGAAAAAAACATTGTTGATCGAGAAGGATAGAATAGGAGGAGCCGGAGTCACCAACGGAGCGCTCTCGTCAAAAACATGGTGGGAGTTGTCGCGGGAAACGGCATCCTTCCGGAAGAATCTTAAGCGCTTTAACCTCAAGGTTCCAAGCATCAATTACAAAGAAATTCAGGAGGAGGTGAGGCACGCAGTTGAGGAGCGTAAGAGTATGCTTGAAGATCACCTTCACCTCATGAAGGACTCCCATTACACAGATCTCCTTAGCTATAAAAAAGGAACTGCACGGCTGATAAGCCAAAACGAAATTGAGATCAGTATCGGGCCATTTGAGAAAGAGGTGGTATGGGCAGACAATATTATCCTGGCGACCGGTAGCCGGCCACGTTATCTGCCGGAACTCCCTATTGATGAAAAGATCGTAATGACAAGCGATGGCATCGAAAGCCTTGACGACTTTCCCGAAAGTATGGTGATCGTTGGTGCCGGCGTGATTGGATGCGAATATGCTACTATCTTTTCCGGATTCGGAAAGACAAAAGTTCACCTGATCGACAAAGGATCGAGGATCTTGCCGTTTGAGGATGAGGATATTGTTAAGGTGATTGAGCGCAATATGGAAAATAATGGTGTATTGATTCACCGGAATTCGAGACTCATCCGGATGGAAATAAAACACAGCAGAGTAGAGTATGAGCTGGAATATGATGATGGCACCAAAGGGGTGTTCAATGTTGCCAAGGCGTTGGTTGCCGTCGGCCGTACACCAAACTACGAAGAGCTTTGGGACGATAGCGTCAATATAAGCATTTCTAAACGGGGCATCGAGGACAGTGACACGCAGACCAACATCTCAAACATCTATGCCG
Organism: Chryseolinea sp.; assembly: GCA_036376095.1. Lineage (GTDB taxonomy): Bacteria > Bacteroidota > Bacteroidia > Cytophagales > Cyclobacteriaceae > Chryseolinea. The sequence continues at coordinate 2,881 of DASVBA010000239.1, read as the reverse complement.
TTGGCGACATCACTGCCGATATTTCGTTAGTAAACGTTGGAGAGTTGGAAGGACGATATGCCGTGGAGAAGATCTTTGGGAATCCGCATCGGAAGTTGATCTACGAAAATATAAGCACGATCATGTTCCTCAATCCGGAAGTCGCCGGTGTGGGACTCAATGAAACGCACGCGAGAGAAAAAGGCATCGACTATAAAGTTGTAACACTGGACTACAGTTGTATCCCCAGGGCTATTGCAAAGAGGAACACGCAAGGTTTTATAAAATTGTTGGTCACCAACGATGCGACCATGAAGATCCTGGGTGTAAAGATCATTGGCAATCATGCCTCCAGTGCAATACAGGCCATAGCTTTGTTGATCTCTATGGATGAAGGGATCGAAGAACTGGCGGAATGCGTTCACCCTCATCCTTCCATTACTGAGGGGATTCAGGAATGTGTAAGGATGCTGCTCGGGAAATCGCTCTTTAAACCAGGCGCATTAAAAGGAAAGTTGTCCTGTAGGACAAGCACGAGCGGTATCTATGAGGACATTCGCTTCTAAACGCCAACGTTATTTCTTGTGTCGTTTTTTCAACACTTCTAAAACGTCGTTTAGTGAACAGTCCTTTGCGCTCAGTAACACCAGGTAGTGATACATCAGGTCAGCGGCTTCATTCAGGAACAGGGTTCGATTGGAATCTTTGGACTCTATTATCATTTCGACTGCTTCCTCACCGACTTTTTGTGCCACTTTATTTATTCCGGCTTCAAAAAGGGCCGTTGTGTAAGAACCGGTCTGTGGATTTGTCTTTCTGTCCCTTATAACACCCTCAAGAGAAAGCAGATCCCATCCATCGTTCACTTCGTTAAAACAGGTGTCGGCTCCTGTATGGCAGACTGGTCCGGCGGGAACGGCTTTTATTAAAAGTGTATCGCTGTCGCAGTCGACTTTAATTTCCGATACCTCCAGAAAATTTCCCGATGTTTCCCCCTTTGTCCAGAGGCGTTGTTTCGTCCTGCTGAAAAATGTTACCCTATTTTCCTGAATTGTCTTTTGATAGGCGTCTTCGTTCATGAACCCAACCATAAGCACGCGAAGAGTTTTTACGTCTTGCACAACGCAGGGGACAAGTCCATTATGTTTTGAGAAATCGATTTGAAGAGTTTTCATTCGTAGATTCGTTTAGCGAATAGCAATTTGCCTTTCCTTAAGATATGTTTTCAGATCAGGTATTTTGATTTCACCGAAGTGAAAAATACTGGCAGCAAGTGCAGCGTCTGCTTTGCCAAGTATAAACGCGTCCATAAAATGTCCCATGCTTCCGGCGCCCCCGGAGGCAATCAAGGGGATTTGGAGCATCTCATGAAGTTTACTCAATGAGTCAATAGCAAAACCGTTCTTTGTCCCATCGTGGTCCATACTGGTAAACAGTATTTCTCCGGCGCCGCGTTCCTGACCTTCTTTTGCCCAGCTGAAAAGTTTCTTGTCTGTTGGATGTTTTCCCCCGTGGGTATGAACGGTCCAGGTGTTTTCGATCCTTCTCGCATCGATCGCCAGAACGATACACTGCGCCCCAAAAGCCCGCGATAACTCATCGATAAGCCCGGGATTGCGTACAGCGGCAGAGTTGACGCTCACTTTGTCTGCCCCGGCTTCGAGCAAAGGACCCACGTCGCCCACGCTGCTTATCCCACCGCCCACCGTAAAAGGAATGTTAATGTGGCGTGCGATCTCCTTCACAAGTGAAGCAAAGGTCTTGCGTTTTTCATTTGTAGCGGAGATATCAAGAAACACGAGTTCATCCGCACCTTGTTTTGCGTAAAGTGATCCCAACTCCACAGGGTCTCCTGCATCGCGGATATTGACGAAGTTTACACCTTTAACCGTACGTCCGTCTTTAATGTCAAGGCATGGAATGATCCTTTTTGTCAGCATAGTCAGAAGTTATTCAAATCCTGCAGCGCAATTCTTCCTTCGTAAATAGCCTTGCCTACTATGACGCCATCGGCCCCAATTAGTTTTAGCTCCTCAAGGTCTTCCAACGAGCTAACACCTCCACTGGCAATCAGGTTAAGTTGCGGGAAACTTAAGAGGATTTTCTTATACAGTTCGATGTTCGGTCCGGTCAACATTCCGTCGGTGCCGATATCCGTGCAGGTGACGTGCGTAATTCCTTTGTGAATGTAATCGCGGAGGAACGTTACTATATTGATAGTCGAACTTTGCTGCCACCCATCCAGTGAGATCATTTCATTCTTGACGTCAGCGCTCAGGATGATCTTGTCCGCGCCAAATTGCGTTATCCATTCGGTAATTTTTTCGGGTTGTTTCACGGCAATGCTACCCAGATTTACCTGGTTCACACCGATTTCCAGGAGGCTATTGACTTCATCTGTGGTTTTGATGCCTCCACCGAAGTCGACTTTAAGCGATGTTCCTCGCGTGACTTTTTCGATAACATGCCAACTGACCACCTTTCCGGCCTTTGCGCCGTCCAGGTCGACCAGATGCAGGTGAGTGAGACCTGCATCCTCGAATGACCGCGCCACGTCAAGGGGATTTTCATTATAAATTGTCTTCTGCGTATAATCACCTTGTACAAGGCGTACGCACTTCCCATCGATGATATCTATTGCTGGGATTATTCTCATAGTCGTAAAAAACTTTTTAGAACAAGCTCACCGGTTTCGGCTGACTTTTCAGGGTGGAACTGTACTGCGTAAAAATTGTCTTTATGCAAAGCCGAACTGAAGACTTCGATGTATTCCGTGGTCGACGATGTATACTGATTTACGGGAACATAATAGGTATGAACAAAGTACGCGAATTTGCCTTCAAGTTGACGATCAAGCCAGCTGTTTTGAAGGGATAAATTGTTCCATCCCATATGTGGCACC
>DASVBA010000217.1:0-7634 GCA_036376095.1 Chryseolinea sp. | reverse complement strand
GATGCCGAAACATAAACCCCTCATCAAGTTTCTTAGCGAAACAGGGATGAAGGCAATTCTTCAGAAAACAGAGAATTTTTACCTGGCGGATAACAAGCGGAATATGCCCGATGCGGACAGGCCGTTATATTTCGTTATTGAAGAAAAGGATAATAGCGTCGACCTCACAGAGAAAGGCATTGACCTTATCACCGGTGAAGGTGAAGATCCGAAATTCTTTATCCTTCCCGAGATAGGCACGGAACTCAACAGGATCGAGAAAGACCTGGCGTTGGATGAGGCTTCGCGATTCCAGAAGAAAGAAGAGATCATCAGAGATTATCAGGTTAAGTCTCAGCGGATACACAGCGTAAGCCAGTTGCTCAAGGCGTACACGCTTTTTGAAAAAGATATTGAATACATTATTGTCGATGGAAAAGTGAAAATCGTGGATGAGCAGACGGGCCGTGTAATGGAAGGAGGGAGATATTCCGACGGGCTCCACCAGGCAATCGAAGCAAAGGAAAATGTAAAGGTCGAGGACGCGACACAGACCTATGCCACGATAACTCTTCAGAATTACTTCCGGATGTACCACAAGCTTGCAGGCATGACCGGAACCGCGGAAACTGAGGCGGGCGAATTGTGGGATATTTATAAGTTGGACGTTGTAACGATTCCAACAAACAGGCCTGCGGTCCGCAAGGACTACGACGATCTCGTTTACAAAACAATGAGAGAGAAATTCAATGCGGCGATAGACGATATAGTAAAACTTACTGAAGCGGGAAGACCCGTGCTCGTCGGAACTACTTCGGTGGAGATCTCCGAGTTGGTAAGCCGGATGCTGCAGATAAGAAAGATCAAACATCAGGTGTTAAATGCAAAGCAACATCAGCGTGAAGCCGAAATTGTTGCCGAGGCCGGTAAACCAGGAACGGTTACAATTGCCACCAACATGGCGGGTAGGGGAACCGATATTAAGTTGACGCCCGAATCAAGGGCAGCGGGTGGTCTTGCCATCGTAGGTACAGAACGCCACGAGTCACGAAGAGTTGACCGTCAGCTCCGTGGACGATCAGGGCGTCAGGGTGACCCTGGTACTTCGCAGTTTTACGTATCTCTTGAAGATAACCTGATGCGTCTTTTCATGCCGGAACGAATTGCCCGGGTGATGGACAAGCTTGGACTAAAGGAGGGAGAAGTGATACAGCATTCGATGGTAACAAGCTCTATTGAACGCGCACAAAAGAAGGTTGAAGAGAATAACTTTGGCATTCGTAAGCGTTTGCTCGAGTATGACAACGTAATGAATTCACAACGTGAGGTCATTTACAAGAGGAGAAAGAATGCTCTATTTGGAGAGAGACTTGAGCTCGATATATTGACCATGTTGTTCGATACATGTGAAGATATGGTGATCAACGCCAAGAACGCGAGTGACTACGAAAGTCTCCGCCTGAACGCTTTGGGAGTTCTCGGTTTAGACTATGAGATCTCAAAAGATGCATTTGACAAATCGGATCAGAATAAACTCACCGACGACCTCTATCATAAGGCCCTGGATCATTACACTAAGAAAAACAAGGCTGTGGCCACCAAGGCACTGCCGATCATGAAAGATATATTCAAGACACGTGGCGCTACCGTTGAAAACGTCCTTGTGCCATTTACTGATGGCAAGAAACAGATCGGTGTTGCAGCTAACCTCGCGAAAGCCGTAGAGACCAACAACACCGAGTTGATCAAGTCGATGGAAAAGATAATTGCACTCGATATCATTGACCAACTCTGGAAAGAACACCTCCGCGAAATGGATGACCTTAAGCAGTCAGTACAGAATGCGGTGTACGAACAAAAGGATCCATTGTTGATTTATAAGTTCGAAGGCTTCGAACTATTCAAACGCTTTATTGCAAAGGTTAATGAAGAGACGATTTCTTTCTTGATGAAGGCAGATATTCCGGTGCAAGAGCCGGAGCAAGTACAGGAAGCCAGGGTACAGAGAGCGAGGGTGAGATTGAACGAGCAAAAAGAAGAATCGAAATCGTTGTTAAGCGGAGGAGAACGCGCACAGCAGCCTCAGCCAAACCGACCCCCGCAGGAAAAGGTCATGCCCGTCAAATCGGAGAAATTAGCTGGTCGAAACGACAAAGTAAGCGTCCAATACACCGATGGAAAAGTACTGCGGGACGTTAAATACAAGAAAGTTGAAGACGATATCCTCAATAACCGGTGTATCATAATTGACTGACATGAGACTTCTGCGTTCCTCATCTGTGTTATTTGTCGCAGCCCTGTTGCTGATCAGCTGTGCTGGTCCCAAAAAGACCACGAGCTCTACGACGACTGGCTCAAGCAAGTATTCCGAAGATCTTTCCCTTTGGAGACCGAAAGTGGAGGCAGTTCCTGATAAGACAACGCCGGTCCAGGATAATACACGAAAACAAACACCATACGTCGAAGCAAAGTATTCAGTAAATAAAAAACTTGATGCTGTGCTTGACAGTATAGACCGGATCAATCTCCAGCGGAACTTCATTGATGGATTCACCATCCAGGTATATTCTGGACTAAAACGCGAAGATGCGCTTAACACAAAAAAGGAACTCACCAGCACCCTTCCGGATCTTGACTCAGAGGTTCAATACTCTCAGCCCAACTTCCGCGTGAAGGTGGGTAAGTACTTCAGCCGGCTTGACGCGCAGAAAGATTATGTCGAAGTAAAACGACATTTTCCAACAGCCATTATCATTCCTGACAAGGTGGCTATCAACTGAGGACCAAGATTTAGGCCTGCTGAAAAACCTTGACCAGGATCCAAAAACTTTGCACACACGAGAGCAATGCAGGCAAACAAAAAACCCACATAACTGTGGGTTTTTTTCTTAGTCGCGGTCAGCTCTTAAAGAGTTGATCCAGCTGGCGATCTTTAGTGCTTCGTCTTTTGGAACCTGAGGCATCGGGGCCATTGGTGTTTCGTGTTCTGGCCAGTTCTTGGGTTCCGGATTATAGATCAATTGGATGATCCTGTCGTTGGTGTATTTTCGTTTGGCAATATCTGCATAGGCTGGACCCACCTGCCGCTTAGTTTGTTGATGGCATGCAACGCACGTATTCTTGACGAGGAGCGGTTCAATCTCAGCGTAGGTTGGGACTTTGGTCGACGCCGTTGTTTTCACGGTTGCAGTTTTTGCTGCCGTCGCCTTAACGGGAGTCAAACGTTTTGTGCTAATTTCTGCCGCTGACAACTTAGCGCCTTCAGGAATGTTGTTCAATGTGTAATAGGCTGTGGAATGCAGAACAGGAAGTCCGGTAGTGGAGCGGATACCTCCTACGTTAAGTTCATGCAGGTAATATTGTTTCAAATTGTCGACAACGACACGAACCTTCATTCCATCGCTTGAAACTTTTACACCCTTAATATTAAGTTTTTCTTCATTTACAGTGGGACTGCCATAGACCGGATGATACTTGTAGATATAGCTTCGGCCTGCGTAAGAGTCCAGGACATCTGCGGTCTTTACATCGACAGGCAGAGTAAATTCAATCTCAAAACCGTCAGGCATCGCTTTCACGGTTTTCATTTCCATTGGTGTCTTGCCGGTCCAAACCAGGCGTTGTAGCCCTGCAGTGGAGGTACCCGCTGATCCCCAGCCGCGATTGGTCAGGCCTGCATACATCGATCCATCGTGTCCCCAGTTCATGCGAAGCACTCCAGATTGGAAACCGGACCTGAATTCGAAAGCAACTCCCTGAAATTCGCCCTTCACCTTTTCCATGACAACACGGACAACTTTGCTTTGCCCCTGATCGCCGACAAATACCTGGCCGGCAAATGGGCCGAACTTACCTTGAGTGTCATCCTTGATAATCTCGGCGTTTGAAATCCCCAATACTCCGTGAGGTAACCATACGGCAGGCAACCTCGTTTCCTGGAATTCATTTTTTACCTGAAACAGGAATGCAGGATCCTTTTCTTCGGCAATGTTCTCCGGCTTGATATACTGACCTTCTTTTTTTATCTGCCGCTGGTCAAACTTGGCGTACAGCTGTTCCGTTGTAAGCTTTACGGGCGACTCAGGCAAGCTTGTCCATCGTAATCCAGCAGGATGGCCCGTAAAGCTTCCTTTTGAAACGTGGAATATCCCGCCGGATCCCTGCCAATCACCCTGGTTATCATCATAGAAAAACTCCCCATCGATCATTCCCAGTCCACAGGGCGACCGCATCCCCGTAGCCCACGGCTCCAACGTTCCATTGGGATGTATTTTTAGACTCCATCCCCTCCAGGGTACTCTGCTCTCACCACGCCACCATTCTTCATCTCCAAAGGCGACGTTGCACGTTACGAAGAAACTTCCATCGGGTGCGATTTTAGGACCGAAGGAATATTCGTGGTAATGACCGGATAGAGGCCATGCATACACCGTTTCGTAAACATCAGCCTTATCATCGCCATTTTTGTCCGTAAGTTTCGTGAGCTCTCCCCTTTGTGCCGCATAAAGTGAGCCCTCATGCCATGTTAGTCCGAGGGGTTCATGCAGTCCTGATGCGAAGAGATTGTATTTCGGTGCATTGCCATTTTCCATTGACGGATTTTCTATTATCCAGATATCACCACGACGGGTGCATACTGCTACGCGGCCGTCTGGCATAATGGCTACTCCGCCAACCTCCAGCAAAATTCCTTCGGGCGTAGGAAGTGTTATGATCTTATAATAATCATCCTCATTAGGCGTACGTTTTGAATTCTGCGCTTCAGCACGCGCGACAATAAAGATCAGGATTATGGATGTTATGATGCTTTTTGTGACACTCATAATTGTATTTTTTGCTCTCTTGTTACCAGATAATTGAATATTTTACACTGCTGTCAACGGAAACGATGATCTCTTTTATTCCATTAACGTCACGGATAATTGGAGTGCCGCCGTCTACCTTTATGTAATACTCCTTGCCGTTCACTGCATACATCCCTCCCGGCATCAGCGTAATGTCTTGCCCTTCACCAAGCTTGTAGTGTAGTCCCGCCTTCGATCCTCTGTTTTTGATCGACACCTCATGTATGAGGGCTTTATTGTTTTCACCGGGATAGATCTTGTCTTCAACTTCCATTCCCTGGTAGGTGTACTTAAAGATCGGGCGCTTTGTTGACTCCTCAATTTCGTACCCTTTGGCCTTGTATTCCCCCTCCTTCACAACAGACTCGCGAGCTATGAGCGGAAAGCTTTCGTTTGCATTGGACAGAAAGGCGAGCGGTTGATTATTAAATATGTACTGCGCCGCCCCGCGTGGGCGGAAAGATCCGTCGCCGCGGTCATGCCACATGGGAGTAGTGTCCACGAAAGGGCCACGCCAAACACAAACCACGTTTCCTGACTTCAAGTCGTAGATATAGTGTGTTCCGGAAGGGTCTCCGACGCCTATCGTATGCGTTAGCCGTTGTTTCCTGTCGCCTTTGAAATCGAGGAATGCACGAAGGAGACGTGGTTCACTGCCAGGGTCAAGGTAAATAGGCGATACCGGTTGATCATCCGGGGGTAGAGAATTGAACGCGTGCAATGACTGCGGGTAGGTTGTTGCGCTTTGTACGAACAATCCAAGCCGTGGCGGCATCCAGGATGCATCTTTGTAATTATAATACTCAAACGGATATTTCCCGGCTTTCAAAACGATAGGTTTTGCCTTCTCAAACTGCCAGCCGTCTGGTCGCTGGAACTCGCTCAATACCTGGTCGTTTATTACCAACCGTCCACCACCGGTATACGCGGCCTGAAATTCGTAACTGCCATCTTCAGGCACCGTTATCGTGCCGTTATAGATCACGGCATATGCGTTCTCGTTAGTCAGGACTTCACATGTCAATTCCGGAATCGATCCGGTTTCAGATGGCTTTAATGAAGAGAAGTCGGATATGGTCTTGAATGATCCGTAGAAAGTCTTATAAGTAATATCGTTAAGTGAGAAATGGACGTCCCTCATCAACCGGTACTTGATATTTCGGAATGCTACAGGGCCGTGGTCACCTTGTATTAACAATGGACCTTTAGTTTTTTCATTGTTTTCGATGGGGCCTCCGGTAGGCAGTGGTACTTCGACATTATCATGGATCTTAACTCCATTTAATTCGACGGAAACAAACCGTGCATTAGAAATCTTTTCTCCTTTTTCATTGAACCTTGGCGCACGAAAGGATATTTTCATCTTCTGCCACAAGCCAGGCGCCTTTGCGGCATTTAACAGAGGAGCTTTACCCATGTAGATCTTCCCTTTTTCGGTTTCCCAGTTCCGGTAAATTCCCCCAATGTCAGAGAACGACGCATCTTTTACACCCCAACTGTCAAGTAGTTGAACCTCATACCTGCCCTGAAGGTATATTCCTGAATTTGATCCCTTTGGAAGCATCACCTCCAACTCTAATTCAATGTCGCCATGCTCGAATACGGTTACCAGGTTATCCTTCTTAGTGTCATCGTTTAGGTTGAGCAACACGCCCGTCCCCGCTTGATAGGTAACCGCCTGAGGCTTTTCAGGCGCCGGCTGAACTTTTGCCTTTTTGTTCTTCTTGTTGGATGGTACGGCTGGTGGTTCAGCATGTTCGTGAATGTCGACCGCCGGATTCATTGCCACGTCACCGACAATCTGCCAGTTGCCCGCCTGCGATTTGAAGTCGGACATGTCTGTTAATGACAGTTTCTTAACTGAAGCATCCTGGCCATACAAAGCAGTAACACTTAGTGATGCTGCTAACAAAAAACATCGTATGAGATTATACATGATCGATAATTAATTGAAGGGAGCTAATATCATCGGATCGGACTTTAATCGCAAAAAATGTGATTAAAATGATGTTCTCTTAAAAAATCATCAAAGTGTAACAAATTGCGAATGAATACCTTTAATGGGTAACTTTGGCACTCAAACAAGAATGAAATGAGTCTCTTATTAAGGATTAAGGATCTTTCTGAAGCGATAAGTTTGGAAACTGTGAATTTAAGGAGATACCTGCATGCGAATCCCGAACTATCCTATCAGGAATATAATACGGCCAAGTATGTCGCAGAGAACCTCCGGCAGGTTGGCGTCGATTCTGTTGAGGGTATCGCCACAACCGGACTGCTTGCTGAGGTACGGGGAAAAAATCCCGGAAAGAAACTCATCGCCCTTCGAGCGGACATGGATGCACTGCCTATTCAGGAGACAAATAATGTTCCTTACAAATCAAAGAACGCAGGCGTCATGCACGCGTGTGGTCACGATGTGCATACTTCCTCATTGCTCGGCACGGCAAAGATCCTGAATGAAATCAAGGGTGAATTCGAAGGGACCGTCAGGTTTCTATTTCAACCAGGAGAGGAAAAAAATCCCGGTGGTGCTTCCTATATGATCCGTGACGGAGCACTGGAGAACCCCAGGCCATCCGCAATAATGGGCCAGCATGTTTTTCCACTGCTTCCCGTCGGTAAGATCGGTTTTCGCGAAGGTATGTATATGGCCAGCGCTGATGAAATTTATCTGAAGGTCATCGGCAAAGGGGGACACGGTGCAGCTCCTGATCTCTGTATCGACCCCATAGTGATTGCCTCTCACATTATCATCGCTCTTCAACAGATAATCAGCCGCAACGCAAATCCAAGACAACCAACAGTACT
>DASVBA010000211.1:0-2837 GCA_036376095.1 Chryseolinea sp. | reverse complement strand
TATACTGATGACCATTTCCGCGACGCGCTTGCCGGCTTCTTCGATGAAAAAAGCTCCCTTGCCGCTATCGTCAATTTTGAATTGAATTTCCATAGGTAGATAATTTTCCAAGCGTAAATATTACAACTTTTCCCGGGTTATTTAATGATCGTTACCGCGCCGTTTTTTCGATCGATACATTCACCGCCATTCAAGGAGTAGTAATAAACACCGGATGAGACGTCGCCACCATCCCAGTTGTTCTGATAATCATTGGAATAGTAGACTTGTTGACCCCAACGATCAAACACGCTAAGTGTGCTTCCAAGCAACCGGTCATCAATTGTAAAGTATTCGTTCAACTGATCATCATTTGGAGTAAAGACGTTTGGAATAAAAAGTTCATCTGTCGGAACGTGTACTATTGACAGGGTATCAGCATCGGTAGTACAACCATTGTCGACATTAACCCAATAGGTTCCAAAGTCAGAAATTCTGAGACTTGAAAGAAAAGATCCGTCCTGCCACGAAAAGGCAAAACCCACAGTGTCCGCCAACGGTGACAGTATTTTCTCCGGGAACGAACAAAGCGTATCGTTCTGTCCGAGATCAATGTTCAATTCCGTTCCGTTCAGTTCTGCGATAAATTCCATACGGTTTGGTAGTTGAGTTAATGCCGGCAAACTTTTCCCCCAGGCAGGCAAACCACCATCAATACGCGTATAGAGGCGGCAGGGCGGCAGAGTGTTTACCTTGTAATCAACATCACAAAAAGAATCACCCTCAACCGCTGCTGTAAACACGCCGTAATAAGGCGACGACACGACCGTTGTATTAAGTCCGACTTTCTGTACGGGAAATTCATTCACCTTGTAAAGATGTACTCCCTCGGCATTACCAGTGACATCTGTCACCGTTATCGACCTGGTGCTGTCCACCAGGGTTAGCGTTGCATCGCTCCAATCGTCGGCATATCGGAATACACTTTCGTCGCCGAGAGGCGCGCCTGAAAAAACCCTTGTTGGATTACCTCTAATTGCGCCGTCAAAGTAATATGAAGAATTATCCATCAGAATGTTTGCTTTCGTGTTATCGAAATCCCAGTAACCGACAAGACCCTCTTCGGTTCCTTTGAGTTTTACACACATTTGTTCTCTTATCTCCTGAACTGAGAGAGGGCGATTCCAAATTCGCAATTCATCCATTATTCCCTTAAAGTGATACGTCACAACGGACGTTGATTCGTATCCGATTTTCGAAACCTCTCCGGGATGGGATGAACTCATAGGGAATTGTGAATTGCCGATATAAGTTCCACCGATGTTTATGCCATTCAGGTAAAGGTCTATATCGTTTGCATCCTTCATTACTCCAGTGACGTGCACCCATTTCCCGAAAATATTTTCTATCGGCGCAGCCTTTCCTCTCCTGTACTCAGCGCTGTTGTTTCCTCTGCCATCACCATATTCGATAACTATTGATGTATGAACGATGAAAAAATGAAATCCATTGTATATGTGAGTATTGTCCTGGCTGGCAAAGATGGTCCCAAAACCTCCCGGGTCGAGGTATATCCAGGCCGAGATCGTGAGTGGTAAGTTTAAATCATCATAGATGTTTCCGAGGTCCACATAATCATCAACACCATCGAAACTTAACGCATGGCCGGCGCCAACGTGATCTTGATTGTCCTGTGCGCAGGCGCAGCTCGCTATTAGGATCAAAACAAAAGCAGTAGCGCACTTTACACTCATACACGAAGTTAGCCCGAAATTCTATCAACAGTTCGTGCTGGTATCGAAAGTTAATGGTGTATCAATCCGGAGGGTGCTCTTGCGCGGAGGTTAGCTGGCTTTTTGCTGCTTGTTATCCCTGAATTCAATTTCCTTATATAAAATTTCGTGATTGGAGTTTTCGGGTAGCTTGATCATGCTGGACCTGCTTCCAGAAATATCGAGTATGGATTCGAGGGCGCTCTCAGGAATGACATTCCTTGGATAAGCGCTGAACAAGTTAAAAGGCTCGGCGCTATTCATCTTATTCCACAGGTGTTCGAGTTGAACTGTCGCGCCACTGTTACCTTGCGACCATAGCAGGGCACCCATTTCTCCAAATACGCGCACATGTCTTTTCCTGGCCCGCGCTCTTACGATATACATGGCCATAACGTGCTTGAACAGCACCTCATCAGGCCAATTGTCTATCATGAACTCGCTCAATGTTTCCTGTGCATTTAGCGGAACGTATTGATCTTGCAGCTTTAGTTCAAATACATTGTAACCCTTGAATCTGAGTCTGTCTTCCAGGGAACGCAAGTGTTTTTCCGTAGCGATAACTATAACACAATCGTTAGCTTCAAAGCCCCCAGCCACGAACCCTTCGAGAACGTTCATGTAGCTGCGATCGTCCTCATAGATTTGAACAAAATGGTCACTTGGACCTATTCTTCTCCAAAAATCCTTGGTCGCTGATCTTCTCCAGTTATCGTTTTTGGCCTCCATTAGATCAAAATGTACGTTCTCTTAATATACTTTGGTCATAAAAGGGACGTGGTGTCGAGTTCTACGATACAAAAAGTATGCAGGTCGGCATTCACTTCTAAATTTTAATCTTTGGAAGGTTCGGGATTTCTCATTGGGTATAAAGCGGGGCAACTTTATACGATGGAGGATTGATTTTCCCCATCCGGGTGGTGTTACAGCTCACTCTCCTTTTGGTTGAAGGCCGTTATCCAGGATTAGCTGAAGAAATATCAGGTTCAACCACTTTCCGAACTTATACCCGACCTGATTAAAGTGCCCGGCATCCTCGAACCCAAGTTGCTTGTGCAGGTGAATGCTCGCCGAATTGTCGGCATC
>DASVBA010000640.1:0-5297 GCA_036376095.1 Chryseolinea sp. | reverse complement strand
TTTTATTCCTGCTCATTAGCTTGTTGACCGCGCAAATAACATCTGCACAGAATGTAAATATTCAACAGGCCGATAGTTTAAGGCGCGAACTGGCAAGAGCAACGCAGGATACCACACGGGCAATAATTTTGGCCGATCTGGCAGAAGCGTACAGGACAGAGAGGCCGGATTCCACATTGTATTTTGCAGACCAGACCCTGCAACTCTGCCGCGACATCGACTTTCCTTTTGGAGAGATGCGCGCATACCTTGTCCTTTGCTTTTACTTCTATTTTACCATATCAGATACTCCGCAGGCTCTTGAAGCGGGCCAGAAAGCACTGGACCTTGCTGAGAAGAATGGGTTCAAGGACTATGAGGGTGCTTGTTTGATACGGGTAGCGCAGGTTAACCTTCAGGCAAGAAATCCACAGGCCGCTTTCAATTATTTGAAAAGGGCAAACAAGTTATTGTCTAACAATGGAGATCCGTTCTTTTATGCCGTAACCTACTGGTGGCTGGCTACTACTTATTTGTCTATGAATAAGCCGGACTCAGCTTTACATATGGCAACAATCGGGCGGGACAAAGCAATCGAGATCAAAAGCGACAGGGTACTTGGTCAGGTGTTGAAGATCATGGGAAGAATATATAGCAATAAAGGAGATCTCCCGCTTGCAAAACAATATTATTTGGAGGGCATTCATGCAGCGGAAAGGATGAACGAGTTAGTAGATGTCGCAAGCGGCTATTTAAGTCTGGCTAATATTTTTAGGGGTTCTAACCAGAACGACTCAGCAATTTATTATGCGACAAAGGCTTATGAAATTTGCCGCCCTCGCTCGATCAAAAATATCATCGTCAGTTCAGGAAATATGTTGTCTGAGTTATTGGCTTCAAAAGATCCGGCAGAGGCGCTTCGGTACCTTAAAATTGCCAATGCGGCAAGAGACAGTATATACACCGCTCAAAAAGTGCAGTCGGCCCAGGCACTACTATTCAAAGAGAGAGAACGCCGGGTTGAAATGGCATTTGAAAAGAAGGCTTATCAAAGCAGTGTCAGGCAGTATGCATTGCTTGCCGGTGTGGGCGTATTGCTTTTTGTTGTATTGAGCTTATACAGAAATAACAGGAACAAACAGGTAGCGAACGTGGCGTTGGAAAAGCAGAAGGAAAAGGTTGAGAACACACTGATTGAGTTGAGAGCCACTCAGGCACAACTCATACAATCAGAAAAAATGGCTTCCCTGGGAGAACTTACTGCCGGTATCGCCCATGAAATCCAGAACCCGTTGAACTTCGTTAATAATTTCTCTGAAGTGAACAGAGAGCTGATTGCCGAGTTGAAAAGTGAAAAATCAAAACCTAAAACCGACAGAGATGATCAGGCAGAGGATGAACTGCTAAATGTCATTGAACAGAATCTTGGAAAAATAAACCATCACGGAAAAAGGGCCGATGCCATCGTTAAAGGCATGCTGCAACATTCAAGAGCAACGAGTGGCCAGGCTGAACCAACAGATATAAATGCATTGTGTGATGAATATGTAAGACTGGCTTATCATGGATTCCGCGCAAAAGACAAATCGCGCTCTGACGGACAGATTCTGAAACCGATCAGGGTTGAGACTGATTTTCATCCATCCCTTCCGAAAATCAACGTCGTGCCTCAGGATATTGGGAGGGCGATTCTGAATTTGATAAGTAATGCACTCTATGCCGTTTCACAGCGGAGAGCGGAGCTAATCCGGGACCAGCCCGAGTACGAACCAACTGTCACGGTAAGCACAAAAAAATCCGGTGATAACGTTTTAATAAGCGTAAAAGATAATGGCAACGGAATCCCCGATTCAATCAAAGACAAGATCTTTCAGCCCTTCTTTACCACCAAGCCTGTGGGTCAGGGAACGGGACTGGGATTAAGCATGACCTATGATATCGTGAAGGCGCATGGCGGAACTCTTAAAGCAGACTCGCAGGTGGGAGGTGGAACAGAGTTTATTATTCAATTCCAGAATGTCTGAGATAAATGAATTGGCGGCAGCTACTCAAATGAAAAGCCGTTTTGAAGTCCTAAGTATTTAGTCCTAGTACTTAGATTAGTGCTTTGACTGGAACATGGTCAATCAATTTTCCAATGAGGAAAAAATTGTGAGGAATCTCCGGAAGCGTTAAAAATTAATTTATGTCTCGTGGAATTTAGTTGGCAGCCTGACTACTTGGCTAAAAATGATACCGGAACAATCGAGAGGTTTAGTAAGTCTTGCTTGGGTGATCCGCTAAACGACCTAGATACTAAACTTACGAACTGGATTAGCCGGAAGTTAGCCCAACTGTCAGATTAAGTCGGAACTACTTCACCTTAAGAGGATTTAGGAGTTGCCCTCAAAATCCATCATCCTCTTCCTTCTTCTTCTCCCCTTCTTTACCTTCTTCTTTATTTATAACCGAAGTTCCTTCGCTCAAACTATAAGGTACATCGTTGTTGAAATATTCTTTTCTGAAACGGTTTATAAAAGCCAGCGTCTCCTCTTCGCTGCCAGGAAGAAAAGCAACTTCGCCTACTTTAGCCTTTCCGGCGTTCGTTTTCTTTGAAACGATGGCGTTGAAGTCAGAGCTGGAGGTATGTACGAGCAGCCGGTTATCTTCCAACCCGAAGTAGTACCACGCTTCCGGTGATGCTTTTATAAACACATGAAACACCGGACCACCGTCCTCGTTCTTCTTGATCTCCATGAATCCTTCAAAGGCGCCATTGATGTCGTTTCGTCCGATGTTTGACATGCCCAGCTTGCCTTCGCTGTAAAATGCCTTATGTTCGGGCGACCATTTAAGACTGACATTAGAAAACACCAGTGGCTTTGCCAACTGCGGAATAGTGCCCAACGACACGTAACCCTGTAAACTTTTCTGTTCAAATTCTTTCACTGCACGCTCCCCAATGATATCTGCGATCTTATAGAGTAATTCTGTTTGATCACCCAGACCATCGTCTGCACCTTCATTCTTGATAACATCCTGGATTTGTTTGGCCATCAAATCAAATGCCGCCGTGGGCACCGCAGTCTCCATCATCAGGAATGAGTTCATCCTGATTTCATTGGTCTCGAGATTGCCCTGGCCCAGTGCTGTCGCAGTGACGTTAAAATCTTTCGTTCCCTGGAAGAGGTTAATAGGACCTTCAAAGCGCACCTGCATCGTTTCGTCCTTGTAGGCAAACACTTTTCCGGAAAGCTTGTTACCGGCCGCCTTTTCCATGTCCTCGATCTTAAACTCGCGCGATGCCGTATCGTAATAGATTTTTCCCTCCGGTACGAAGAAATCTTCATCGTCATCGGATTTTTTATCACTCAGGAAGGTGATGTACAATTCATTGTCATTGTTTCCCACGTGCAGACCGGCGTTGACCAGCTTGCCTTCCTCGGTAATGGCGCCTGCATAATCGATGAGGACGTCTGTTTCATCTCCGGTCTGGTCATATTTTATCCAGGTCTTGTAATCCTTGATCTTCTTTATGTCAAGCTTTACATAACCCGACAGCTGAAGCGCAGGTCTGGTTGCGTACATGATCATGTCACCCTTGTAAAACATTCCGGCACCCAAAACCAATTGCTCCTGTTCCGCGACTGCGCCAGTCCCAACCGTCTGCATGCTTGCTGACGAAGACTTTCTGCGCGACGACCTTCTGGACTGCTCAACATCTGAGATCGGCTCAAGGTGAAAATCAGTCATCTTGATAGCGAATGTATCTTTGAGGAAATTCACATACTGATAGGTTGCGTATCCCGTAAATTCTTTTCGTGAAATGATATCCACGACACCTTCGGTCAACCTGTGATAACCATTCAATGTATCAAGAATGATGGTGGTGTTCTTCAACGTCCCGATCTTTGCATTCTCAAGGATCAGTACCTGATTATTTTCCGGAGTGATCTTGGCGTCCGCCACAATAATGTACGGTATGCCACTTACTTTCAGCTCCTGCGTCTTGAGATCATATTCAGCACTCTCAGCATTGAAGTTCAATGAATCAAGATCCTTGCGGGTGGTATAAAAATAGGAGTTCTCCAATGGCACATCCGGATCTTTGCTCATCGTGATCTTTTGAGCATTCAGATCCCAGCGCATTTTAGGAATTGATGTCTTGAACTGTGCAAAAGGGAACGCAATGGCGGCGACGCCTTCAACCTCCGGACTTATATCCGCATAGTTTTGCTCAAGATTGAACGTCAGCCTGATGTCATTTCCCTGAAGCAAAGGCTTTTCTGGATCCGCGGTCTTAACTTTAAACCGCGCATGACGGGCGCCAAAGTCCTTGGAATTGAAATGCATATTGCGTGAGATCAATTCCGTGCCGCGTGTATCCAACTTACCGGCCCCGGAAACACCTTCCTTCGAGACCGTTACCGTACCTTGCATCTGAGCTGAACCATTATAAAAATTAAACGGCGCCTTTGCGTTTTTTATCTTCATCTGGTCAATCTTCGGGTACCATTTCATCTCAAAGTCAATAAGCGACGCTTCGGGAAAATTTATGGCACCGAATTGTTTCTCGGCGATCGTTGCTTCGAGACCCCGACCGATAACTGAGTCAGGATAGAAAACAAAATCATTGGCTTTTACCGTCGCTGCCAGATAATTTATGGATCCTGCTCCCCGGAGTCCGCGGCTGTTCATCGTGAGCTCACCTTCCATCTTCCCCTCACCTTTGTAAAGCTGATATCCTCCTTTGGGTATTATGTGATCAAAACCCATGGACTTATCGGGCTGGGTATGTAACTTCTCTTTGAAAGTGGGGAACATTCCACTGGACGCGAACGTGCCTCCGAAGTTTATGGACGCCGGATCGGCATTATTCAAGCTGTCAAGTTCAAACGGAGGAACGACGAAGAACATCGATCGGTCATACACGCCTCCCAGAACTTCTTCGCGATCGAAGTATATAACACCACCTGCTGTTGCATCAAGCCTTGGATAGTGCTCCACTTTCCGCTTTCCGGATTTATTATTTGCCCTGCTGATGAACAGCGTGCCCGATGATTTCGTCTGATCGCCCAACCCCCCTACCGCAGCAGCTGTCGAATCTCCGGAAACCATGGAGTTATTTATTTTCCTTCGCATGGTCTGCCCGCGGGCGTTAGTTTCGGTCACATAAAAGTTAATTGAGTCGATGTGAGTGAGACTGATGAAAAAGCTGTCATACTTTAGGGTAAACCCTTTTCCACTTATTTCAAAATTTCCCGCATTGATCGTTCCGTCGAACTTTATATCGCGGTTTTGAAGTAGCGTGATCACGCTGCTGTCAGGCTCTATACGAA
>DASVBA010000639.1:0-2713 GCA_036376095.1 Chryseolinea sp. | reverse complement strand
CATGGTCGTGTTATTGGCTTTATACTATCTGTATAAAAGGAGCGCCAGCGACCAGGTCAACCTAGCATAACCACAAACATTACTTTTACATTTTACATTCACCGTTTTACATTTTGCGGTTAAAAAAATTCAATTAACAGAAAAACTATCTCAATTACCGAAGTACTGCAGCGACATTCCCGAAATCGGCCATTTTCTGCAACTTCTGCGTTGATCCTTTTACGATCTCTGCGATTTCATGCATTCATACGCCCTTTCGACGCTGCACCTTCGAATTCAAGCACATTCCGAAGTATAGCACTAGTCACTCCGAACGAAGGCTGTTCACAGGATTCGACATTGCTGCCTTTATCGCCTGATAGCTTACTGTCAATAACGCGACAAAAGATGCAAGGATCGCTGCCAAAACAAACACCCACCAACCTATGTCTATGTGATAAGCGTACTCCTGCAGCCACCTGCTTGTCGCCCACCAGGCAATGGGGAATGCAATCGCATTAGCGATCAACACCAGTTTGATGAAATCCTGTGAAAGAAGTGAAACCAGATTTAGAATCGTTGCGCCTAAAACCTTTCGCACACCGATCTCTTTGACGCGTTGTTCTGCCGAGTACGTTGCAAGACCGAACAAACCAAGGCACGCAATGAAGACAGCAGCAAAGGCTACCCACCCCAGCAACGCTTGACGTCGTTCGTCTTCTACATAGAATAGCGCCACCTGATCGTCGAGAAAATGGTATTCAAAAGGTTCGCGTTCGTCGTTTTTTACCATTATCGTTTTAAGCTTGTCGAGTGTCTCGGGAATGTTTGTCCCGGATATTTTCACAGAATAATAATCAATGGGCTGAATTGGATTTTCATTATACGCGAGGACCAGCGGCTCGATCCTGGTGCGAAGGGATTGAAAATGAAAGTCCTTCACAATCCCGATCACGCGTGGTCTGAACGGAGTATTCTCGTCATTCAGAGGAGAATATTTTCCACCGCCGGATACTTGAGCTATCTCAATAGTTTGTCCCGATACTTCCTTGATGTTTAACATCTTCGCCGCCGTTTCATTTATGATAACAGCTGAAGAATCGCTGCGTGTGTCGAAATTGCGTCCTTGAACCAATTCGATGTCATACGTTTTCAGAAAATCCTTGTCCGCACCAAAATAGTAGCTCACGTCGTAAGCATCAGTCCTTCCTTCATTCCTTAATTTAACTGTATAGAAGTTCTTCCATTCGCCAGGCACCCTTGAAGTAACGGATACGTTCTTCACGGCGGGCACCATCGACATTTCATTTTTCAAGGCGTCAAAATTCGTCCTCGCCTTTATAACGTTCACGTCGATCACCACCATAAGTTCTTTATTAAATCCGAGGTCGGTATTATTCAGGTAATTCACCTGCATCAACAGCACGATCGTTCCGATTATCATCACGGTTGAGATAGTAAACTGAAAAACCACCAATATCTTTCTCACGGAGAGACCGCCACCCTGGAACTTCAGTCCTTTTAATAATGCAACCGGTTTAAACTTCGACAGCAATGCGGCTGCATATCCGCCCGAGAGTATACCCATCCCGATGATAAGAGTCACGGCAATCAGCCAAAAGCTGTAGCTGGTAGAAATTCCCAAGGTCAGTTGTTTGGCAGCAAACTGGTTGAATGCAGGAAGAATAAGGTTGATGATGATAACCGCAACAACAAAAGCGATGACCGTTATTAAAAATGACTCGACAAGGAATTGACCGATTAGATTACTTCGTATGGCACCGATCGTTTTTCGCACGCCAATTTCTTTCGCGCGCCCTGATGCCCGGGCCGTTGTGAGGTTTGTGTAATTTATTCCTGCGATGAGCAGAACAAAGACTGCCGTGAACGAAAACACTTTGATGTACATGGGATTTCCCTGTGGTATAGCGTCCACGTTGGAATTCCGTGCACCGTCGATGATGCCCTCTGAATGAAGGTGCATATCCGTAAGTGGTTGAAGGGAATAGGAAAGTTTCGTGCCTTGTTCCGGTTTAAAATTAGAAAGGACCATCCGCGTCATCTTGCGTGAAACCGAATCTGCGTTCGAACCTTCTTTCAGCAACGCATAGATGGAGAACTCACCCGAGGCCCAGTCAGATTGCATGTTTTCTTTAAAATAGTCGTTATTGTAAAAAGACGACTCGGACATGACAGACGTGAAAGAGAAACTCGAATTGTATGGAAGATTTTTCAGAACACCGGTGATCTTCAACGGGGTCTTCAAATGACTAAAAGCAACATATTTTCCCAGTACCTCTGTGCTTTTGAAGATCCGCATGGCCAGGTCTTCATTGATGATTATTGAGTTCGGCTCCTTCAGGGCCGTGCTTGGGTCACCTGCAAGCAGCTGAAAATCGAATATCTGCAGCAGCCGTTCATCGGCGACGGTTATCGTTTCCTGGAAGGGAATCGGATTCTCAGGATCAACAAGATTAGCTCGTCCCGGCCTGGTGATACGCGTTGTGTTCTCGACCTCCGGAATAACATTCTTCGACTCCTCTGCAAGCTTGTATCCTCCTGCGGCGATGGTGGTTTCTTCTCCTTTTACATTTTTATGTTCTATCAAACGGTAGATCCTGTCGGCTTTAGCATGCTGTCTGTCAAACGTGAGTTCGTCGAAGACGTACAGACTTATCAGCAGGAAACAAACCAGGCCAAATGTGAGACCTGTTACATTAAGTGTAGAATAAAG
>DASVBA010000192.1:0-7136 GCA_036376095.1 Chryseolinea sp. | reverse complement strand
CACCTTTCTGAAAATGCTTTTGGAAATATCCACACTATTGAAATTTACGAGAAGTCCGAGTCTCATCCCTGAAAGCTTCAGGTAAGTAATAACTTGCTTATGATGTACATCCATTAAATTCTCCACCGATTTTATTTCGACGATCACCTTATCCTCAACCACGACATCCAATCGATACCCGACATCAACTTTGACAGTCTGATAGGTCATCGGCAACGCCATTTGTATCTTCACACACAGTCCGGCGTTCATCAGCTCAAATCCAAGTGCAGCTTCATACGCCGATTCCAATAGTCCAGGGCCTAGATTATTGTACACGTTGAAAATGCATCCGCGAACGATATATGAGATGTCATTCTCCTCCATGACTCTAAGATACGTTGATCAAGGCTGTGCGTCATCGGCGAGTCGTGCTGGTTTTCCGGATGTTTTTTTTCCGCCGATTTTCGCAGATTAAAAGACACGCTGATCTTCGCAGACCAATCCGCGTGCATTCAACTCGCGCTATCTCGGAGAATGCTGCACACATCAATCCAATAGTTGAACGATAAGCGCCCCGCGACAGTGACTATTTTCCCCACTAACGTCCGAAAGTCAGGCATTAAGTAATCTTTCGCCACATAAGAGCCTGGTATAACTTTTGAACCTACTATTAAAAGAGCCTATGATCTATAAAGACTACTAAAATGAGATTTACAGTTTTAGCTATTGCGTTATTATGGTCAGCAGTGATGACGAAAGCGCAGAATAACCTAGAAGTTAGAATAGTTAACATAAAGAACGATAAAGGCGATATACTCATTGGCCTCTATGACGATGGACATGATTTTCCCCGAAAAACCTCCGATGGACGGATTGTTAAGGCTTCGAAGGATGGTGTCATCGTTGCCTTCAACGATCTTAAGCCTGGTCCGTATGCAATAAGTGTACTTCACGATGAGAATAGCAACAAGGATATGGATCAGAGTACGATCGGGATTCCAAAGGAAGGGTACGGGTTTTCAAACAACCCGAGAGGTTCACTGGGACCACCGTCCTTTGACAAAGCGAAGTTTGAGCTTCAACCGGGAACAAAAAATACCCTCATATCGATTGACCTAAAGTACCTGATGAACAAAAAAGGAACTTAGGTTAGTAAGGAGTACGTTGTTATCCATTAATATTTGATAGTTTCAGAGTCAAGCTTTAAGGGACGCGGTAAGATCTGATCGATTCAATTTGTTTGCCTGCAGACCACACAGGACTGTAACGACCATGCCACAATACAACACCGGTATAAGAGGATCGAGCCATACAAAATGAGTTCGATAAACAAAACTCCGTAGTATTTCCTGAATGACGATATAGGTGACGGGGCTAAAGAAGAGTATAGCCAAAGCCAACTGCAGAGCAAATTCCTTCACGAGCAGTATGGTTATATTTTTTACTGAAGCACCAAACAGTTTATGAATAGCAATCTGTTTGATCTTCTCACGCACTATGCTTACACAAAGGCCATAGATACTGAAACACGCAAGCAGCCCTGATATGATTGCCATAATTCCTGAAAGGCTGTTAAGACGATCCTGGTAATCTAACCATTGCTCGAAACGTGTGTTTAAAAAGCGAATGTTTGCCGGCGTTCCGGAAGTCCCAAAATAATTGGACAATGTCTCAACGGTACGCCTGATGTCGACTTCAAGCAGCCGTATACAAAGGAAGTTGTACTCAAAGACATTCGATTTGCTGATCTTTAACGGCTTCTCAGGAAGATTAAACTCGTTATCGATACTATTTACCGTTCCAATCAAATTTGATGTATCCGCACCCATCAGGCGCTTTGCCCTTTCGCTGACAACAACTATTGTGTCGCCGTCGTTAGCCTTGAACCAATTCCCACCCAAAACATCTAAATCAAAAAAATCCTTGAACTCCGGATCGACCTTTATAATGTAGAAGTCTGTGCCAAGCTCTTTACTATTGATCCTGTGAGGCAGTTGTGACGTCGCGATGACGTCGACTACGTTTGCATTATTCAGCTGCTTCAGGGCAGACCGCAGTCCTGCAAGGGTACCCTGTAAGTGACGGGGATAGTCCAGGTATACAATCTGATCATGATTTTGACCCGGCTCCTTAATCAGCGAATAGTTGATTTGTCTTCTAACGACCAGCGACGCGACAATAAGGAAGAGGCTGATGCCTAACTGTAACAACGCAATTACCCGTTTGAATCGAGGAAAGGTTATGGAATCCGAGCTTAGAAGCCGGTTGGGAGTCGCTCCTGCAAAACGCGAGGTTATGAGAAGAGGCGACAGTCCGACGAACATTAAAAGAAATATGATTAGAAATATGACTTCCGGATCGATCGTTCTCACTGCATAAATTATATCCATGGAAAGAATCGGCTGAATCCATTCCTTGAGACCAAACACGATAATTGTTCCCATTATAAATGAAATGAAAACGATCAGCAGTGATTCTTTGGCAAATCCAGAAAGTAATCCGAGCTGGTTTATTCCTGCAATTTTTTTAATCGCCAGCTCTTTGGATCGATGTGGAATCGTCAACGTGGTCAGGTTCACAAATCCTGTAACTGCCAGAAAAAGAATTAGCGATGTTATACAGAGCAAGATGTAGATACTGTAGGAATCTCCGTGTATCGCATCTTCTCCAATCACGCGGGGACCAAAGTATATATCAGTGATCGGCTGCAGAAAATATGACATTCTATTATCGCTTAGATATGCATCAACCGATTCCTGAAAATGATGTATGCTTTGCTCGTTCGCTCTTCCGTAAACTGCACTCCTGGAAGAATCAAAATTCAGCGCATTGATCGTGGAATTATCACACACAATAAATCCGCTGAAATTCTCATGGGAATTATTTGGAAAATCATTGAACACGGCGGCTACCGTAACATCTATTGTATCATCAATTGCTGTGATGCTTAGTCTTTTTCCAACCGATGAAGCAGAGCCAAAGTATTGCATCGATGCCGATGCGGAAAGGATAATGCTTGGGACGCCGGTCGTGAAATTTCTTAAACGACCTTGAGTAACATCAAAAGTAAAAATATCTACAATGGAAGGATCGGCCGAGTGCAATTTCTGGCCGTGCCATGTTTTGTTTCCTGCAATGATTGTCAATCCATCCATAACCTTTACGGATGCTAGGGTCAGGGAATCTCGAAATGTTGAAGAGAGCGTGGTCACTATCTTTCCATCTATTTGGTTGGAATACCGATTGCCAACAAATCCGTCTATTGTATTTTTCTGAAGTATTCGGAACACCAAATCCGGATTGGAGTGAGACTTGTCGTACCCAAACTCATTGAGGACAAACAGCCCTATTACGATAGCACACGCAAAAGCAACCGAAAGAGTGAGGATCTTTAGTATGTAGATATCACGATTCCTGTTTACGATCCTTAGGAATAACCGGAGGTATAGGGGACGCATCCCTTAATTATACAATAAACCGGCCAGCTGAAATGCCTGTCCCGACCGTTCTCGGATAGCCTGTGTGACGTGTCAACGAAATCTTGTTACCCCCATCTAACCGATAGCGGTCACTATCATCCGGAAGCGGACTGTCATGCAGAAAAAAAAGAGAGGCATCAAGCCCCTCCTTTAATTGAAATTACTGAAAAACGATCGGTCAATAATATTCGTAGTATGCCACTTCTCCCCCGCTTGACGATGTTGCCGTTCTTGTCAGCGGCCTACCTTCGTCCGAATATTGATACGTGAACCCGTAGACTATGTCATGGCCATTTTCCTCTACGCGATATGAGGCGGGCAATTTGTTTTGAGCTTTCTGATCCGGAAGAATATCTACCATAGGAAATGGATTTTCAACGTCGTAATAATGATCGAACGTTTTGGTGCTGATCAATACAGGCTCATCCGATCCATCAGACACGCTGTAACCAAGCACTTTATAAACATTGTGATCCAGGTGATACAGATAGACAAAGATCAACGCCAGTTTCAAACTGCCATCCGGCTGCCGGTAATGCACCGCAGCTTCCGCCACGTTTCCGGCATCGTCATATCCATATAGCGTATACTTTGTGAGCACGTTATTTGTATGCTCTTCCGATCTGACTATTCTTCCATTTTCTCTAAGAAAAACTTCCTCACGAACGGAAGACTGAATTATTTTTTCCAATTGTGCGGCGGAGTTATAAACATAGCTATACACGCCTCCCGAATGGCCGGGTGTTTGCTGATCCCAATAAACTTTTGAAATGGTTCCATCCTCATTGTATTCATAACGCTTTTTGTAACGCCAGTTGCCCGCGATGATCTCATATCCTTTACCGGTTCCCTCAAGCTCATCATCGATGATCTTCAGGTTGTGCTCAAGTACTCCACCCTTCTGTACGCCACCTTCAGCTTCGACGATCGAATAGTTGATAGTACGGCCTGCGTCATAGAGCGCGTCGTTAACCGGGGACACGATAAACGAAACCCAACTTTTCTTTTCCTGCACGGGGAGGGTGATTATTCCGCCCACGGCCGGCGGATCAGTAATAAAGTGTGTTCCATAAATTGCGTCATCGGATTGAATTGACAACCGTAACATACCTGGTGCCTTGGTTTCGTGCGAAAACATAATTGTGACCGGAGCTCCTGAGCCGCCGTCCTCAAGGAGGTCACCCTCGCTGGCAACAAAGTCTGCCCGCGCGGGACTCTCGTCGTCCACACATTTCATAGCCAACGTTTTATTTGCCCCGATTTCGTATCCCTGAGAAATAGAAAGAATAGTGAAGCTCACTGTCTTGTCACCGTCGAGAATATCGTTATTGAGTGCAGTGATTTCAAACGAAACTTGTGATTGACCCTTACTGAATGGTAAGCGAATAGTTTCATCAACAAGGCCAGGATAGAATTGGAACTTGTCCATGCTGGGTGAACCAACCTTTACCACAACGTCACCGGCATCGGAGGCTTGTTTGTTGAATGAAACAATTACGGTCGTTTTTTCACTGTTTTCAGAAAAAGACAAATCACTCGTTTCAAATTGAGCGATTCCCGGTTTGACAACTGCCTCCGTTTCATCCTCACAGCTTATTATAGAAAAAGTTAAAAGCGCCATTAAAGGCAATATGATCCTTTTCATAAATTAATATGGTTTAAAATTTTTATTTACTAAGACGGAAACTTGAAGCCCGCGGCAACGACATACCATTGTTCTCAGGACGCTGATAAGGAGACCCCCCATCAGCTTCGGCCGGTTGCAACGGACCGGAATCAATTATGAAATCATCCGGTTGGCGATCGAGCTAAAGGCTATGAATAATCATGTTGGTAGTTCTTTGTTCTCGTTTGAATGCTTTTACGGGAATTGTCGGTTTTAGGTGACGCAAAAAAATTGATTCAAATCAAGAATTTCAGAATCCCCAAAATTGAACATTAAAACAAAGTTTTGCGCTGATCCTGCGAATGGGAACGCTTCTACACTTGTGCGATAACGGTCACTTATTCCCAAAAGCGAAATGCGATCATGTAATTTCAAATGACTAACGCTCGACCCTACACGTCTGCAATTCCTGAAAAAAAATGACCCGGCGTAAAAAGCCAGGTCATTAAAAAACTTGTTGAAAATGATTTTTGCGTGTGACGTTAATCGATTCTAACTATCTCTCTTCAAAACGCCGTGTTCTCTGCCGTGAAAACATGCCTGCGTCCATATCCAAACCCAACCCATACCGACACATATTTCTGGGTATTCCTACAAACGAGGCCCGTTAGCAAAAAACTCCAGGACTTCACGATCGTGATGATTCTTCACGACACACTGAAGATCAAAGAACATGGTAGCGCCGCCCGCAGCTGTATAGTTCGGCCATGCAGGCAAACCTTTGTGAGCTGGATTACCGGTTCGTGCAAAGTTGATCCACGACTGACTCATTTTATCGGCGAGCACGTGGGCATCCTTTCCGCCGCCGGTCATTTCCTCACACCGTGCAATGTTGTTGAACACAAAAGGAATCTCCATACAATGGACGGCCTTAAATGCCCCATCGAAAATCGGTGACTGCCACGTAAACAAATACATATAAACCGGTGCGCTTGCGCTGGCTGATTTTATGTTTGCCTGCGTCACCATTCCGGGCCGGAACATTCCGTCTATATCGGCCAGGTCATTCGGACGCGTATCAGCAGGGTAAGCCTTCTTAACAGCAGCGATATATGCGTCCGTCTTGTCACCGTAAATTTTTTGGAGATGTGCTCTCACTTCCTCTTCCGTTCCTTTGCGTAGCGCAGGGTTTCTGAGAGAGGCCATGAACTCGTTCTTTGTCGATCCGATCAGCAAAGGAACGTTATCTGAAAGAGCCAACGCTTTAGCTTCGGTTGGCTGGAACGGAAGAAAATTTCCGTCCAGCACCGGGCTCCAACCGAATCTAAAACCTGTAACGGGTTTCCCTTCCGCGGCAAGTTGTTCCCGTACTTTTTGCAAGGCGCGTGTTCCCGCCGCTGCTAATTTATCATAAGGTATCTTTTGAATTGAATCGACCTTGGACGGAATCAATCCCAACTCTGTCAGGAGCGCAGCGCCTATCCTTTTTGTAATGGCCGGATCCTGAAAATCGGACCATACTCCACTTTGTACAATGGCTTTGTGAAACAGTCCCTTTGCAGAAGGTGCATTCATCAATGTGGTCACCTTACCTCCTCCGCCTGATTGCCCGAATATCGTGACGTTGTTTGGATCTCCACCGAAGTTTGCGATGTTTGCCTTCACCCACTCCAATGCAGCAACCAGGTCGATCATACCGACATTTGCTGACGCTTTGTATTTGTCGCCGAATTCTGAAAGATCCAGGAAGCCGAGGATGTTCAAACGGTGATTCACAGAAACCAGCACTACATCGCCCTTCTTGCTGATATTTTCACCGTCGTACGAAGGAAGTTCCTGTGATGACCCTGCAGTATATCCCCCTCCGTGGATCCAGAACATCACGGGTCTTTTCTTTCCATCGTTGATACCCTGCGTCCAGATGTTCAGTCTCAGGCAATCTTCGTTCGGATATCCCCAATCGTGATGAAATGGAAATTCGCTTTCATCATTAACTTGTGTTACAGGAGTAACCAAGGGACAAACCGGCCCATAAGAAAGTGAGCTTCTTATTCCGTCCCACGACGCGG
>DASVBA010000175.1:0-6964 GCA_036376095.1 Chryseolinea sp. | reverse complement strand
GACGAAATGGTCGATGCAATGCTTTCAGTGAGCTTTTCAACCAACTCGACCTCATGGTCTTCATACTTACCAAATGTGGCAAGCTCCAGAACGCCAAAGATCTTTTCATTTATCTTCAGAGGCACCAGCAGCAATGCGTTAGGCGCCGCACCACCAAGACCTGAAGTTATCGTGATGTACTCCTGGGGGACTTCCAGTAAATAGATCCTCTCTCCTTCCAAATAACATTGGCCCACCAATCCTTCGCCAAGACCTATCTTTTTGGTGAGAAATTTTTTTCTTTCAAACGCATAACATGATACCAGCTCGAGAAATTTATCACTCTCGTTCTCTTCGTTAAGAATGAACAACCCTCCCTGGTTACTCTTTGTATACTTTACAACAAACTTGATGATGTTGTCATAAAGATCGGCAGTCGACGCTGTGGATACACGCAGGATTTCACCCACCTGCGCTAACCCTGATGTGGACCAGTTGCGTTTACGATCATCTTCCGCATTCGCCTTCAACTTGTCGCGCATACTGAGCAGTATGCCACCGAGATTGGCGCCGTCATCCTCCAAATTGAGCTCCGCCCCATAATTACCCGCTGAAATCGACTCGATAAATCCGGACAATGAAGCGACAGCGCGTCCTTGTTGTTGAAGTCTCGCTTCATGTTCAATCGCCAGTTTGCTTGAGCTATTCTGGAGCCTATAAAGCAATACGCATAAGGCAACGAACGCAGCGACTAACACCGCTATTGAAATCCACGAAACAAAATTTAAATAGGACGAATCAGATTTCAGGTTTTGATCGATATGATTCCCCAGTCTATCCATTGCTTCCTGAAATTCTTCAAAGGAGGCATCAAAGGCCTGGTCGAGATTGTCACCGGCCCTACTCACAATGACTGCCGACGTACTGTCCGTAGCAGCAACAGTAGTTTCATTTTTATGCTTCCAGCGTGCATCAGCCGCTTCGATCAATTTTTGCAGATCAAAGATCGCTTCCTTAAGAATTACTCTTTTTTCCTCATCATTAATGTCAGTAAAAGTGCCGAAGTCAGTAGCCTTTCCGTCATAAGCGTCCTGCAGGTTGGTCAGGGAACTCGTCAGCGGTTGCTGAACGTCGCGCTCGTAGTTAACACTGACGTCGCCGGCGATCAGTTCTTCCAGCCAGAGGTGTGATCTTGTAACTTGGTTTTTGACATTGTTGAGCAACGTCAGATATGGAACATTCTGCCTGTTGGTATTGAACATCCCGCGCTCAACATAAGCGATGAGTAGGGTGATGAAAAGTCCGGCAGATGCAAAGATTATTGTAAACTTAAGCGCACGATTTCTCATTGCGGGTACAGGTGGTTATAAAGACTCAAGAGAGGATCTGCTGAAAAGTTAAGTAATAATAGGTTGAAAAGAAAAGTAATGCGGTGGGCGCAATAAAAAAATCAAACGTTGTCAATGTATGAAATTGAGGGTTTTTGACATAAATCCGGGTCAGTCTACTTGGCTTATTACGTTTTCAATTTCCGTATTTCAGATCTCTGCAAGAGCGGTTCTGCTTGCCGTTAAAATGCGTTCGGCAATTTGAATGTCTATCGCTGTCGATATGAACATCGCCTCAAATTGCGAGGGTGCCATGTAAATTCCCTGACGTAACATTGATTGAAAATATGCAGCAAATCTTTTGGTGTCACATCCCTTCGCACTATCGAAATCTGTTACAGGCTTATCCCCAAAAAAAAGAGTGAACATCGACCCAACCTGATTCACCGATCCTTTTACCCCTGCCTCCTTCAGTTGCTTGCGCAGTTCTTCCGCAATCATTGCGCCTGTCCGGTTTATCGTTTCATAAACAGAAGGGTTACTCTGCAGTTGTCTGAGCATTGCTAATCCGGCCGCCATTGCCAATGGATTTCCAGACAATGTCCCGGCCTGATAAACCGGACCAAGCGGGGAGACAAAGTCCATGATCTCCTTTTTTCCACCATACGCACCCACCGGCAAACCGCCACCGATAATTTTTCCAAGGGTGGTCATGTCAGGCATTACGTTATAAAGTTCCTGAGCGCCTCCAAGCGACAACCGGAATCCGGTCATAACTTCGTCGAAGATCAACACTATCTTATGCGTGTCACATAACTCTCTAAGACCTTTGAGGTATCCGGCGTCAGGAGCAACACAACCCATATTCCCAACCACGGGCTCGAGTATAATAGCAGCGATCTCATTTTTGTTCTCGTTTATTAACTTGGTGATCACCTTAAGATCATTGAATCGGGCAAGCAACGTATCCTTTGCGGTACCTTTTGTTACACCGGGACTATCTGGAGTGCCAAACGTCATTGCTCCGCTGCCGGCTGCAATAAGAAAAGAGTCACCGTGTCCATGATAGCAGCCCTCCATCTTAATTATTTTATCACGGCCTGTATACCCGCGCGCTACCCGGATTGCTGACATCGTGGCCTCTGTCCCTGAGTTTACGAGTCGGACCTTTTCTACGGAGGGAACTAATGAGCAAATGAGCTCTGCCATTTCGGCTTCCCGTGCCGTGGGGGCGCCAAAAGAGGGCGATCCTGACAATGCTTCCTTCACAGCTTGTTCAACTTCAGGATTGGCGTGTCCCAGGATCATGGGACCCCATGAATTAATAAGATCGACGAACTCGTTTCCATCTTCGTCATACAGGTAAGCACCCTTTGCACTTTTCATGAACAGCGGATTACCTCCCACCGCGCGGAATGCTCTGACGGGAGAATTGACACCGCCGGGAATAAACTTTTTTGCTCCTTCAAAAAGCGTATGACTACGAGAAAAATCCATTATAATAAATTTTATAGCTGAGATGTGAAGATACTATTTGGTCTACCTGCGCTCAATCACTTTCATACTTCCTTCATCGAATTTGATAAAAGGAACGAGTGCGTTGCTGCGACCAAACTGGTAGTCGTATCCTTCTGTTAGGTAACCGGGAATGACGCCATCCTTACTTAAACCGTCCTGAAAGTAGACGCCGTGTTTTTTAAGTTGATTTCCAAGGAAAAGCATCAACTCATATCCTACGCCTGCATATGTCGACGGAGGTCTACCATGGGTTTTAATAAACTTTCTCATAAACATCTTCGATGTCTTTTTCTCCATTCCGGCAAAATTTGGAGCAGTCAGGACGACGGGGAGATGCTGATATTTTTCCAGGTCGACAGTGTTCTGGTCCAGCCATGCCTCGGAACCCAGCACGGTGATCTGATCTCCCCGCGTTTCAATGCTGCTTATCACTTTAGCATAGATCAAGGCATCATCCGAGGCAACGAAGATACAACCCAGGCTGTCTTTTTTTAACGTGAACTGTTTTGGATACCTGAACTCATCGTACTCCGTAGGCGTGGCGAGGATTGTCAGCACTGACTTGGATCCTTCTTTTGTTAATCTATTGGATGCAACAATCTTCAATCCTTTTTCGGAGGCCGCTTGGATGAAGTTGGCGGCGAGCACGGAATCCCTTCTCGAAGTTCCATAGAACACCATGCATGTTTTCTTTTTCGCGTAGCTGGCCAGGAACTCTCCTGATTTCCTTCCGAGCACTTCCAATGAGGGCTGATACATAAACGCATATGGATTCACTCCGATCAGGTCACTGTTGTTGTGAAGCGGATTGAACGTGTTTATTTTATTTGCCTGGGAGAAATCCACGATCGGTTTGTTTTCCTCCTGGAAAAATGGGCCAATGATAAGGTCAGTGTTTTTTAGTTCGTCATAATTCAAAATGGACTTAATTCGATCAATGCTTCTCTCAGTATCATATGCACGCAAGCTGATCTTAGTTCCCTGCTTTGCAAGCGTATCAACTGCGAGTTTCATCCCTTCGTACAGATCAAGTACACTTTGATTTCTTTTTAAGGTAGGTGACGGGTCCAATGTATTAACCATAAAAGGAAGAAGAACCGAAACGGTATAAATGTCTTTGTAATACGTCTTCGGAGCTTCCGGTATGAACGCTGTCCGCTGAAGATTAAAGTCCTTTATTAAGGACTCGAGCAGATTTTTGCTTTCTGGATTTACGAGATCTTTCGACAGCGCCGTTGCCAGCACTTTGGCTACAACAGGATCTTTTGGATACTCTTCGCGCATCATCTTCAGGGTTTCAACATCAGTAATTTCACTGATGCTTTTCGACTTCAGGGCCTCGATCGAAGGCTGAAGATTCTTATCTTGCACCAGTGATAGAATTTTTAATCCCTGAAAGTAATCCTTGTCTTCGAGGTTGATCTTGCCGATCCAAAAGTTTACTTCATCCATTTTGTCCCACGCAGGATGAAGTGTTTTGATCTGATTAAAATTTGTTTTTGCTAATGACTTGTATCCAAGATTGTAAGCAGCAAGCGCGTAATAGAACGTAGCGTATTCTGAATACTGGTTGTTTCTATCGGAAGCCATCACGGGCTTTAACGTCTCCATGGCCAGATTATACTTGCCTTCGCGAAACAGGTTCTTTCCGTTAAAATATTGCTTGGTGTAGTCGATCTGTGCAAACGACGGGACCTGTAATGAAAGAACGGCTAAAAATATGTATATAACTTTTCGCATCTTAACTGTTATGGGTTCAAAAAGTCTTTCATCGCGATAACGGGGAGCTGTCACTCCCATTCGATTGTGGCAGGCGGCTTTGAACTTATATCATAGACAACCCTGTTAACACCTTTAACTTTGTTGATGATATCGCTGGAAACACTAGCCAGGAAGTCATAGGGAAGGTGAGCCCAGTCGGCTGTCATTCCATCGGTGCTCGTTACCGCCCTTAAATTGACCACTCGTTCATACGTTCTTTCATCACCCATCACACCCACCGACTGAACGGGAAGCAGCATCGCTCCTGCCTGCCAAACTTTATCATACAAGCCATGCTCGCGCAATCCGGCAATAAATATACTGTCAACTTCCTGGAGTATCCGAACCTTATCGGGAGTGATATCGCCAAGTATACGAATACCTAGTCCAGGCCCCGGAAAAGGATGGCGACCTAAAATTGTCTGATCAACGCCGATAGTCTTTCCGACGATCCTTACCTCGTCCTTGAATAGCGTATTAAGCGGTTCAACAACCTTCAGCTTCATCGTGTCAGGCAATCCGCCAACGTTATGATGTGACTTGATAGTCTGCGAGGGGCCGTTCACGGAAACGGATTCGATAACATCTGGATATATTGTCCCCTGGCCAAGCCACTTTACGGAACTTATCCGGTGAGCTTCCTCATCGAACACATCTATGAAGGTCTTACCGATCGCCTTTCGCTTCGCCTCCGGTTCGGACAATCCGCTTAATGCTGAATAGAACTTGTCCTTTGCATCAACACCTGTGATGTTGAGGCCCATGTGCTGATAGGAATCCAGCACCTGTTGATACTCATTCTTACGAAGAAGTCCGTTGTCAACGAAAATACAATGCAGGTTCTTTCCAATTGCCTTGTGGATCAATACGGCGGCAACGGTTGAATCCACGCCTCCCGATAGTGCCATCACCACTTTATCACCGTTTAGCTTTCCTTTCAGATCGGCAATGGTCGACTCCACAAATTGATCGGGTGTCCAATCCTGGGTACAGCCGCAAATGTGGACGACAAAATTCCTTAACAGATTTTTACCTTCTGTAGTATGGGTGACTTCGGGATGGAACTGAATTCCATACACTTTCTTGTGTTGAATCTTATAGGCTGCTATGGCCACAGACGGAGTGCTGGCGATGATCTCAAAATCCGCAGGTACAGAAGCGATAGTATCGGCGTGCGACATCCAAACCTGGGTATCAAGAGAAATTTCCTTTAACAATTCGTTGTGGTGATCGACAGTGGTGAGCCGAGCCCGACCGTACTCACGCTGATGTGATGGAAGCACATTTCCACCGCTTTGGTGAGCGATAAGCTGGGCGCCATAACAAACTCCCAATACCGGGACACTCGCAAAAACGGCGAGGTCGACGCTGGGAGCGCCATTATCCCGGACGGAACAGGGGCTGCCCGAAAGAATAACTCCTTTAATGTCCTTGGTAAGTGCCGGTACTTTGTTGAAAGGATGGATTTCACAGTAAACATTAAGTTCTCTAACCCTTCTGGCAATTAACTGAGTATACTGAGAACCAAAATCTAGAATAAGTATCTGTTGCGACATGCTGCAAAGATAACAGAAGGCCCCGCGTGGGGACATGAGGGTGATAAAAAATTGTAAGCTATCAGTCAGCTAGTTACGTCACCACTGCATTATCATGATGCCGAGCTGAAAACCTGCGTTCATGAAGTTATCATAGCCGTAATTCACGCTCTTGCTGGTGGAGAAATCATAATGGGCAGCCGCCATTAGTCCCACTTTTCTGCGAGTACCGATCCGGACCAGGATACCCGCTTCCGGCCGCGCAAGAAACCCCCAGCTGTCTTCTTCCTCGGTGTAGATATTATAGGATACGGTGTAACTATTCAGTCCGGCCCCAAGCCCGATGCCAGCATAAGGAAAGAAATGCTCACGGTCTCCTACAGGAAAATAGTATTGACCACTGGCCGCGATTCCCAACTGAAAAATATCGTTGAAATAGTCTGTCGTTAGTGCACCTCCCGGCTGCTGAAAGGTTTCTGTAGGCTTGTAATCCTGGTAATAGGCCCAGTTCACATCAACACCCGCGGAAAATCTGCTTTCTGAGCCGATGAATTTCCGGAAGCCGAGTTTTGCACCCCGTGTACTCGTCGAGCTAACCCATGTCTTATTTACAAGAGGAACATTGACATCCCAGTTAAAATAGAAATAGTTATCCTGCGCATGAGCCGAGCCAGCAACTAAAATAAAGGATATCAACAAATATCGTTTCATCACTTATGCAGATATGGAGATTGAATAAAAGCCTGATCAATGGCCTTTTCAGATTGTTTGATAAGATCTATGGTGCTGTACACATCACCCATATAAGCTCCCCAGATCACCTTGACTTTGTTGTCGGGTGTA
>DASVBA010000158.1:0-3771 GCA_036376095.1 Chryseolinea sp. | reverse complement strand
AAGTATGCCGGGCGTTTCCGCTTGATGCATGTTAAGGACATGTCAAAGGAAGTAAGATTTTCCGGCGATGGGGGAGACCCTCAACAGTGGATGGAGCTGTTTCCGTACCTGGCCGATGCCGGCAGCGGCGTCATTGACATTAAAAACATTGTGTCGCATGCCATGAAGTCGGGTGTCGAACACTTCATCGTCGAGCGAGACCTTGCTCCAAACGGACTTGATGATCTCCGGAAAAGTTATAGCTACTTGTCCTCGTTATAGGGTAGTTGTTCAATATATGATATCATACAAAAGACTGCAGAAGCTCTTTGTAGCGGTGGATTTCCTCCTGCCGTATAAACATTCCTTCCCCCTGGAAGGCCGATTTAAAGGTTGATTTCGAGTCAAATAAGAGTTATTTTGCTATATGCATCTCTTCAGAGGCAAATTTACCCGATACGCGGTTATCTTACTGATGGGCCTGACTTTCCTGAATGTCAGCTTTCTGCAGATGGAGATTAAGTACCTGAGGCAAGTGACGGGCGATGGTCTATCGTTGTCGCTGCTAGCGGAAATATTGGAAGAAAAAGCAGGTGCGGGTGAAAACG
Organism: Chryseolinea sp.; assembly: GCA_036376095.1. GTDB lineage: Bacteria > Bacteroidota > Bacteroidia > Cytophagales > Cyclobacteriaceae > Chryseolinea. The sequence goes on along the minus strand of DASVBA010000158.1, from coordinate 3,184 downwards.
AAGATGAGCAGAACGATAAAGAATCCGACCTTATTTTTCACGCTTCAGCCGAACACAGTTATCATAGCAATTTGTACTCTCAAAACATCAAATGGGCCCTGCGGGAATCCTCCCTGCATCGGGGTTATTTTGAAAAATTCAGCCCGCCGCCCGAAGGTTAATCCTTCATAATCAATTCCCCCACATCGATTTGCAGCATGTCGCCGTAAGGTTGCTACAACTTACAACTCCAGCAGGTTTCTATTTCCCTTAGGACGTAAGTCGTCGCAGACCGGCCCCACGTTCGACTTATTGACATTTTAATAAAGAAAGGAATCTAAAGAGCATCGAAATGAATTCTACTAAAGATACAATTGCCGATCGGCTGAAGTTCTATTTGAACCCATTTGACGGCAGATATGAAGATCTCGTCCGGGGAAACAAGCGGCTGAATGTGAGGCGCGACCGTACGGCGGGGTTGATCGTAGCCATGGTAGCCATCCCGTTGGCAATGGGCTTCGCTATGGCTTCCGGGTTGCAACCTGAGCAGGGTATTGTGGGAGGAGCGGTTGCGGGCCTTCTGGGAGCCTTATTCGGCGGATCGAAGTATCAGGTATATGGACCGACGGCTGCTTTCATTCCCGTCATCGCAGCAATCATGGCAAAGTACGACCATGGTTTCCTTGCGTTCGTATCTATTCTTGCGGGCACGCTGTTAATGATCGTGGGTTTGTTCAAGTTTGGAAGAATCGTCGCCCTGGTACCGCATTCTATTGTTGTTGGCTTCACCATTGGCATTGCTATCGTGATTGCCTTCTCCCAGATCGGCGAAGTATTAGGCCTTCAACACGACCTTGGATATAACATCACCGAACAAATTCCTTTAATAATACTTCATTTCGAAAATTCCAACATCTACGCAGTTATCATCGCGCTCATTACCTTCGTTCTTTGTAAATGGTTGCTTCGGGTGTCTATATTTATTCCGGCACCGCTCATTGCATTTGCTGTTTCACTTCTATTAGCCGAAACATTGTTTGCGGGCAAAGGCCTGATCCTCATTAAGGACGAATACGGAAACATTCCGACGGATTTCCTGGTGTTTACCGTTCCTTCATTGGTTGAAATGAATTGGAGCGTAGCACTGGATATTGTTTATTTCACGTTTGCAATATTCTTTGTCGCCGCTATCGAGAGCCTTCTCTGCTCGCGAATGGCCGACCGGTTAGCTAACAACCAGGGCTTACCCTACAATCCGAACAAGGAACTGTGGGGACAAGGGATCGTCAACCTCGTAACACCACTTCTCAATGGGTTTCCTCACACTGGAGCGCTGGCACGGACCGCGGTAAACATCAAGGTCGGGGCGATATCGCCACTTGCCGGTATTGCAAAGTTCACGTTCAAGCTTCTGCTGGCAGCATTCCTGGCAAGCTACCTTGAGCACGTTCCAATGGCGTGTATTGGGGGAATACTTTTGTATGTTGCACACGGCATGGTTAAGAAAATAGAATTGCGCGAAGTGTTGTCAAAGAATTGGTTTCACCGTGCCCTCATGTTCTTTACCGCCGCGATGGTTCCGCTATTCGGATTTCTCATTGGCGTACTCTCCGCGATAATACTGTACGCTGCATTGTTCAAGTATTTTGACAGACCGGTTGTTTCCCCCAAGCCTGTTTTGTCAGATGATAAGAGAGAGAATCGGTAATAGTTAGTCTTTGTCGACGGTTCATGTTCTCGCCGTATTCACCGCGGTGACTGCATTGCTGTTATGTTAATGTTACACGTATAACGATTAACCAAATTCCGCAGCCGCCAATACTACCTGTAAACGAACTGTAGTGAAAATCAACTACCGTTCACGTCAGTGGATAATTTTCCTCATCGCGCAAAAGGTTCCACATTATTGAAAGATTAGGGACTAGAAGCGTTGAATGTTACGCCTTTCATTTTGGTATGCTATTTCCTTTTGGGTATTCAGGTCAAAAACAAATAGCTATGAAAGCCAAGACAAAAAATAAAACCAGGAGTGCCGATTCCAGACAGAATTCGACGCGCACGCGGAAGTCCACCGGGCCTCGAAGGAGCGTTGAAGACCGCGATCTGAATGAAGACGAGCAGGAACAGGTAACGAATGTTGAAAAAGACGAGGAACAGGCTGCGACTCCTGAAAATACCTCAAGAGATACTGGCTTCACCGTAGAAGAGGAGGAGGAAAGGGAAAAAAGAAGAAAGGCTGAAGACATCAACCCGGAGGAGCCGATGAAATAGTTACCATGAAATCATTGAGGAAACACAAAGCGAGGAAGCGGCAGTCACTTGAACGAAGCGCGCAGGGAAAAGAACGCAAACTTAAACCTGAGCCCGTTGTTGAAAATTTGAAGAAAACCCACCGTCTTGCAGGCAAAGTCGCAATTATCACCGGTGCAGATAGTGGTATCGGTAAAGCGGTAGCACTGATGTATGCAAAGGAAGGAGCGGATCTGGTTCTTACCTATTACCAAGATCGCAAAGACGCACGGCAAACTTCGCAGCGCATAAAAGAGCTGGGTGCGCGTCATATCCTTTTACAAGGCGATGTGAGCGATGAAAATCATTGTAAACAAATTGTGAAGGCCGCAATTGATACCTACAAAAAATTAGACATAGTAATTAATAATGCAGCCGTGCAATTTCCTCAGGATAAACTATCGAAAATAACCCGGCGTCAGATCCAGCGAACTTTTGAGGTCAACATATTCTCTCACCTCTATTTGGTAAAGGCTGCCGAAAAGTTTCTTAAGAAGGGCAGTTCCATAATCCACACCACTTCTGTTACGGCCTATAGGGGCAGCGCACATCTTATTGATTATTCGGCTACAAAAGGCGCGATTGTCTCCTTGTTACGTTCCTTGTCCTCCTACTTTGCCGACAAAGGAATTCGTGTTAATGGCGTGGCGCCGGGACCTGTTTGGACGCCCCTGATAGCGACAACGTTCAAGCCCAAAGAAGTGGCGACCTTCGGGACAGATACTCCCCTCGGCAGAGCCGGCCAGCCAGTGGAAATTGCCCATGCCTATGTGTTCCTCGGAAGCGACGAATCCTCGTATATCACCGGCCAGGTTATACATCCCAACGGGGGAGAGATAATCAACACCTGACCCCGGGCTCTCTCCATTAATTATTAGCGAAGAAATTTTACGCCTGCGATTTTTTCCGTGCAACC